>DGWH01000045.1 GCA_002395225.1 Christensenella sp. UBA4263 | reverse complement strand
AGCTGCCGCGGCCCGTTCTCCGGTTTCAGATCACCGACGCTGATTCCGATACTCCGGATCGGCTTCTCCCAGCGGTACAGGCGCTGGAAAATCAAAAAAGCCTCCTCCTCTATCTCGCCGGAGATATTGGTGGGCACCGCCAGCTTTTTCTGCTGATGGTATCCCCATAGATCCTTATCCCGAACGTAAACGGAAACCACCTGTCCCTCAAAATGATTCTTCCGGAGCCGCTCCGATACGCTCTCTGATAACAGATACAGTACCAGCCGGACATCTTCATTATTCACGAGATCACGGGGCGTGGTTGTGCTGTTCCCGACGCTCTTGACCGGTGCCTCGATCCCGACATTGTTCACCGGCGTCTGATCCTGCCCCCGGGCAAATACGGAAAGCATTGCGCCGATCTTTCCAAACCAGTTCTGAAGATAATGCGGATCTGCTTCTGCAAGCTGTCCGATCGTGCGTATGCCATACTTTGCAAGCTTCTGACCGGTCCTTCTCCCGACATACAGGAGATCCGACACCGGGAGAGGATCGATCAGCTTCCTGTAATTATCACGGTCAAAAACCGTAATGGCATCCGGCTTCTTGTAGTCGCTGCCGAGCTTCGCGTAAATCTTGTTCCAAGAGACGCCGATGCTGACCGTGATGCCAAGTTCCCTGCGAATCCTTCTGCTTATCTCCTGAGCAATCCGGTATCCGTTTTCAATCGTCCTCGTGTGATCTCCCAAAATCGCACAGCTCTCTGTCAGATCGATCCAGCATTCATCCAGTCCAAAACTCTCCACCTTGTCGGAGTATTCCTGATAAATAGCTCTCGCCATCCGGGAAAAACGGAGATAGAGATACATTCTCGGCGGAACAAAGACAAGATTCGGGCAGCACTGCCTCGCCTGCCAGAGCGCCATGCCGGTCTTCACTCCCTGCCGCTTCGCGATGTAGTTTGCGGTAAGGACAATGCCGTGCCGCTCCTCCGGATCCCCTCCGACGGCCAGCGGCTTTCCGGCAAGCTCCGGATGATACAGCATCTCCACTGATGCGTAAAAACAATTGCAGTCCACATGCAGAATAATCCGATCTGACACCTTTTCTCACTCCCCCCTGTCTTTTCCCGGTCCTGTTACCGGAAAAAAAAACACCGATCCGTATAATAGCATCGCTTTTTCTCTGTACATCCAATATAACGGCATACCTGTTGCCCTGCACAGCCAATATAGCACTATTTTGAGCGGAAATAAATGGTCGTTTCGGCCCGTTTTTCTTTTGTGAATAGATTTTTGCTTGCTATTTGTGAGGAATGGTGATACTATGTAGACATAAGAAACAGACTGTCTGTCGGCAGTCTCCGCGATAAACTGACAGATTTCAGAACCGGGAAAACAAAAGAAAGAGGTGTCACATGGAAAATATCGGCGCAATCATCACTTCCTACCGGAAGAAAGCGCACATGTCACAGATTGAACTTGCGGACAGGCTTCAGGAAGAAGGCATCGATGTAAGCTCCAAAAGTGTTTCCGCCTGGGAAACCGGACGGAATGAGATCTCCGCGCGGATTTTCCTGCATGTGTGCCGGATCCTGAAGATTCCGGACTGTCTCGAGGAATACTTCGGCAGCAATCCGAATAACCCACTGACCATGCTGAACGACGAGGGAAAGCAGAAGGCGCTCTCCTACATTGATCTTCTGACTCATCCGGTCAGCTACGCCAGGAAATCAAATGTAATACCGTACCCGCCGGCTCCTTCCGACAGCCTTTCCATGATCCGGCTGCGCCTCTACGACGCAAGGGTGTCCGCCGGTCGCGGAGATTTTCTCGATTCCGATTATTACACGACCATCGAGGTACCCGCCACGGAAGCGGGGGATGCCGACTTTGCCGTTACGATCCACGGGGATAGTATGGAACCGGTTTTCCATGATCACGACATGGTTTACGTGCACCGGCAGGAAACGCTGACGGATGGAGAAATCGGGATCTTCTCGCTGAACGACAATGCCTATATCAAGAAGCTGAAGAACGACGATGAGGGGACCTTCCTGATTTCCCTGAACCAGAAGTACGAGCCGATTCCGGTTCATCTTGACCGTGATTCCTTCCGCATCTTCGGAAGGGTCTGCCGTGCCATCCGGTAACATGACACACCGAAAGGGAAAAGCCGGGTCCGTTTTAGCATTCATCCGAATGCATGTGCCGCTTCACATGCTATGGACGCGGCACTCTGCCAAAAGGATAAATCCTTCAGAATTTCAAGTATGATGATAAATCCGTCAGAATTTCAAGAATGAGGTGTTGCATTATGCTCAAAAAACCGAACAACCTGTTGGAAGCCCGAAAATCCGCCGGCCTTTCCCGGACCAGGGCCGCTGCGGATCTCCAGCTTGACCCGAAAACGCTCTACCGGTATGAAAACGGAACACAGTGCCCGAATGTCTATACGGCGATGCGTCTCTCTGACTATTATCAGCGGAGTGTAAAGGAGTTGTTTCCTATGGAATAGGGCCCGGATGCGTTGTAGAACCCGAGAACAAAAGAGGTGAACTCATGTCCGCCCGGCACGCCATGGAATGCAAGACCGGTCGGGGAATGATCCTCCTGCAGAATCCGGACAAACGGGGTGTCTTCTGATTTTTCATCCGATAGGATCACCGACAGCTTATCCGTCTGACCTGCAAGCTCGTCTATATAGGATTTCAGTTCTTCAGAAACCGGACGATTGTCTGAATGAAGCTCCAGAATTAGTGGTTTCTCCATTTTGGCAAAGACACCGGAAAGCTGCTGTCTGATCTCATCGGATAAAAGTCCAGTCTGCCTTGAACCCCACTGCCTTCCCCGGAATCTGTGCCGGAATCGACAACCTTATGCACGGAGGCTCTTGCCGCCGGGCGTTCTGCCTTTCCATCCGCTTCAATCAATACATCAAAATCTTTCGCAAGAGCATGCGTCGGATCCGCCAGCATCGGATAGGTGATTTTTCCGATTCGCTCAGAATGATCGTGCCATGCCTTATGTCCAAAATGGGTATCGCAGGAAACAGAATAGATTTCGCAGCCAGCCGCCTTAAAATCCGCATATCTGTTTTCAAGGTCCTCAAGTTCCGTCGGGCAGACAAAAGTAAAATCTGCCGGATGAATTACCCATCCCATTGACCGGAGGCTCAATGGAAGGGGTTTCAAACCCCCTGATTCAGCATTCGGTCAGTGGGAGCGGGTTTCCTGACACCTTCGTTGTTCATCGGCAAATGAAGCCTCAGTTATTCCGGCACCAGAAGCCCATCCATAAGGCATCTATCCCTCGGCAAATGAAACATCGGGAATACTTTGGTCCGACTCTTTTCAACCCTTGCGGGGCGCGGACGGATCAGCGCATTAAAGATAAACTGCCTTGATTAAGCAGTCTGTTTATATTTCGGATTCAAGACCCAATATCCGACGGATTCCGGGCACGCCAGGAACTTGAAGTCTTTTGTATTTTTCCAGGCACCCGGGACAGCCTTCCGAAGGATATTGGCGGCACCGTTACAGTCTGCATTAAGGATAAGACCGGACGCCGTTTTGTAAAGACCACGCTGGATGCGCTTCCCGGAAAACACCGGCCTGCCTTCCTCTTTTCCATACACAGGCATTGGGTCATCCACGGTGGCATCCGCTTTGGAAATATAGCTTTCTTCCTGTTCGATCACATCGATTCCGGCAATTAACGCTTTATAGGTGATCATCCAGCGAAGTCTGGCGTGCGGAATATTGACGAAACTCTGGTTATTCCTCTTTCCCATGTCCGCTTTCTGCTTCCAGAACCTGTTGACTCCCAGGACAAGAACTCCGACACGGTGGGCAATACACCAGCGCACGATCGCTGTGCTGATCTTATGCAGAGAATCCCTGGTTTGACAGTCATGTTTTATGGACAGAAGATCCAGATGTTTAGACTGTGCGTGTTTCCAATATGTTCCTTTTGTGATGGAAGAAACAGCCGCGGCCCTCTTTTTGGCAAAAAGCTGATTTCTGGATTTCACAACACCGCCGTTGAATACGACAGACGAGCCGTCTGTGCATGCGAGAGCTGCGATGTTGCCGGTCCCGAAATCAACGCCTGCCATTTCCGGAAGGTCGGGATAACAGGGCGGAGCCCCGTTTTCAAAAACATAAGTGAGGATGTATTTCCCGTAATAAGGCTTTACGGTGACCTGACGAAGATCTTCGTATGACGGGAGACCCGAGATCATCACCTTCTCCTGTTTGGAGATGCCCGGAAACTTGATGACAGCGGAAGAAGAGGTCGTTGAACTGCGATACAGAACGGCGTCCTGATTTGTTACTTCAAAGGATTTGCGTGCGGATTTACAGTATTTTGGCATTCGCGGCTTTCCCAGATAGCGGGAAGGATTCTTCTTATAATCCTTTAAAGCCTTCAGCCAGCTGCGAAAGTCATCGCATGCTTTCCGGACAACAGCCTGTGCTGTTTGCATCGGAAGCCCTGAGAAGAAATCCGGATTGCCGGTAATCCGCATGATTTTCTCAAGGATTGTGTAAGACAAAACCCGTTTCACTTTCAATTTGGGATAAGCTTGTCTGACCGTCTCAATTTCCCCGAAGACTTCCTTTTCGTTGTCGGTGCGGGAGGTTTTGTCCCATCCACAGAATACCTGACGAAGACGAAACAGCGCGGCATTGTACAGATTTTTGGCAAGCGCAGTGTTTTTCTCCGCAAAATCATATATTTGCGGAAAACGATCCTGATCTACGATTGTCGGCCACGCGGTAAGCATATCGGATGTACCCCTTTCATTTCAGCTGTGTTTATGTTAATAAAATAACATACAAATGTTCGAATGTGAAGGGGATTTGGAGGGATTGTTCAGGTATAAAAGGAAGAGAAACCATCCGTATTAGAATTTTCCCGAATCAGAAATCGTTCCGAATTAGAATTATTCTAAATTTAAAACACAGGAAAGAGGATCACTTGTCAATCAAAATTTGCTTTTTCTTTCTTTTATACATAGACAATTCCCCCCAATGCCCTTTAAATTCGAACCTATATATATCATTGCATTAACATAAGCATGTAAGAATGAAGAAGGGGGTACATCCGATATTCTTACACCTTGGCCGACAATCGTAGATCCGGATAATTTGCCGCAAATTCATGAATTATTTTATGAGCACTACCATATGACACCAAAAGAATACAGAAAAGACCCCGGAAAGTAGTTTTTCTGCTTTCCGGGACCTCACCTGCTGTTATTCGATGCTTTCCATTTTCAGCACCCTCGAATAGTTCGTCGCAATAAACAATCAATCTTCAATCATGCGAACCTTCACATGGTAGATTTTATTCTCGCCCGGCTGCAGAAATTTCAGCATCCCGTTTTTTCTCATGACATCTCTGCCATCCGGATAGCAGTTTCCGCATTCCAGACCAAGCACATAATCTCTAACGCCCATCATCTTCCACTCTACAAAGCCGTCAAGCTCCGATGCGTCAAAGCTGATGCGGAGTCCCGCATGCAATTTTGGCTGGTAGATCTCCGCGATTCCGTTCTCATCTGAAAATTTGTGATAATAACAGCGCTCCTGATACCCTGCTGTCGGCTTTTCCATATGCATCCAGTTTGCAATATCATCCGCTGCATGAGCGTCCCTCGGCTTCACTTCCACAGATGGAATCGTAATCACACTGTCCTCGTCCAGAAGCGGATAACCCATGTTCATATGATACAGAACCTCCATTGGTTCCACCCTGTCACCAGTATTTGTGATACTATCGCAGATCTCAAACTCATTCGTTTCCGTGGAGACGCGGATCTCCCGTTCCAGTCTCAGTTTTCTGCCGAAAATCTGCTCATCCTTTGTCACCGTATGAACGATCAACTCTCCGCCCTTTTCAAAAAAATATGCCTGCTCACAGGGGGAATTCGCAATGGACCCGTGCAGAGGCAGTTCTTCTCCCTCGTCCGTACACGGGCTCCCTACTGCCTGCAGCCCGCATGTGGTAAGAAATCCGGCAGTAAAAGAGGACAGCCAGTTACTGCCTGTACGGTCATAGTAGGCCGGTGCCACATAACCGCACGGAGACATATAACTCATATTGATTCCTTTGAACCGGAGTCTTGTAATATCCCCATTTCGGTCAGGAGAAATGACAAGCTCCAGTCCCTTTCCGTTATTCACCTCAAACAGGCGCATTCCATCGCCCTTTCCGCCTGACAGACGGTGTTCTTCGATCCCATAGAGCTGGGAATCATGTCCGATATATGGATTCATTCTTATCCGCTCCTACATCAATGGTCTGACTGCATGATATACCTGTCGATATCTCTCATATATCTTCTGATATCTCTCATGCATCTCTTTTCTTGGCACATAAGTCACGGTTTCTTCTACCATGTGAGCAGCCGCATCCGCAAGATCAGAAAACAGGCCGATCGCCACTCCTGTCAGCATGGCGCTTCCAACTGTTCCCGCATCTACTGTTTTCAATGCCGTCATCGGAAGGTTCAGCATATCCGCCTTCATCTGCATCCAGACAGCAGAATGCGCGCCGCCGCCTGTCGCATGTAATTTCTGAAAATGAATTCCGGAATGCTTCAGTGCCTGCAGGTTCAGGTACATTTCATAAACCACGCCCTCCATACAGCCGCGGTAGATGTCTGCTGCGGTAGTGGCCGTTGTGAGCCCCAATACCGCGCCCTTTGAACCCGTGTCCATATATGGTGTCGCGGCTCCCGCAAAATGCGGCAGAACCAGCAATCCGCTCGGTGCCCCATGGTGAACGTCGTCATACATTTTTTCCAGGTATTCATTTACAGAAATTCCCTGTTCCCCTGCCAGCTTCTTCTCCTCTTTCGCAATGGTCTCTACACACCACTGCATCAGCGCACCGCCGGTATAGGAAAATGCATAAGCCACGTATTTTCCAGGTATGACATACGGTACAACGGAAAAATATCCCTCATACATCACATCAATGTCCGGCAGTTCATCGTAAATCGGAGTCAGACACTCCACCGTTCCGGCCCCGTCAACCGCCACCGTCCCGTCAAATGCTCCTGCTCCGACTGCCGCAGCCACCTGATCATGGCTGACGGATACGATTTTCGTATCCGTCGACAAGCCCGTCATCTGCGCGGATTTCTGTGTGATCACTCCTGCTATGGTGCCCGAAGGTACCGGTTCAGACATCAGATTGCTGTCAATGTCTGCCGCCTCAAATATATCCCTGCTCCAGCAAAGATTTTTTATATCGAAGGCCATCGTGCGGGTGGCAAGAGAATAGTCAATCTGCGCCTTTCCGGTCAGATGATAAACCACATAGTCTCCCATCAGGAAGATTCTCCTGGTTGAAGCGTAAATCTCCGGACAGTGTTTTTTGATCCACATTATCTTGGAAATGCTATACATCTCATGGGGTCTCAGTCCTGTAATATGCGCAATATTATGCCCGCCAAGCTTCTCGATCAGTTCCCGGCACTCTTCCTGTCCTCTCGGATCTGTATACAGCATTGCCGGGTGAAGCGGATTTCCCGCCTCATCCACACAGACGAACGTCTCTCCAAAGCTTGTCACACCGATACCCGAAATATCCGGGTATTTTTCAGCCATCTCCCGAATGGATGCATACACGGCGTCCATAATGGCCGCAGCGTCAATCTCATGACCGGTGACCGCTCGCGTCACCGGGTAATCGCGATAGGCTTTCGCCAGATACTTTCCCTGATCATCGAATACCGTACACTTGCATCCGGTCGTTCCGATGTCTAATCCTGCTATCTTCATACTATTTCCTCAATCAAACTACTGTATAAGCTCTTCGAAAACGCAGACGGGGCTCGTCGCACGCGAAGCGCGCGTAAGAGACCGGATGCGATTTACTGGTCAATGTCGACCCACTCATAACCGAGATATGTAGTGAAGGCCTCTTTTAAGATCTCCTTCATATGGCCGACACCTACACAGGTATGGTGCTTGAAGCCGCCCTTCGCAAGCTTAATCATTTTATCCTGCATATTATCTATGGCACAGACGCCCGCACATCCGAAGTATGCATCCTCGATCGGATCATCGGTGAATTCTGCCTCTGTGGCGTAGATAACCACCTTTCCATCCACGGTTAAGCAGTTGGAAAGCGTTGTTTTCATCGGACGGATACGGCCCTCGTTTGTTCCCCATCCGGATCCCGGATCCCCTTTCGCAAACATCTTGTGTTCGGTAACCGTACCTTTCTTTACCATAAGGCTCTGGGCAGTCGATCCGCAGTGGAACAGAATTACCTTGTTCTCATCATCTCCGTAGTTATTGTTCCAGTCAAGGACTGCCGCAGGCTGCTCACTTGCGAGAGCCATTGCCCGCATGGATATCGCGGAAGTCAGATCAATCTCACAGGAGGTCACGATGCCGCGGTCATTCAGCTCCGAAAGGAGTACACACGGACATACCCGAAGAATTGTCTCCATCTCGTTCCAGCAGCGGATCGCCAGCGCATCCAGATGATACTCTTTGATGTATTCGTCAATGACAACCGATATCTTAGCCAGAGTATTCTTGTTTTTCTCCGGAACTTTGCTGAAGTCCGCATATTTCATCAGGCTTTCTTTCTTAGCCAGAACGGCAGCATCCGTATCGGCTTTGTTATTTACTTTGTATATGAGCTCTGAAAGATCAAAGCACTCTACAGTAATGCCGTTTTTCTGCAAACCGATCTCATCAAATCTGGTTGTCTTGAATGCCGTGGTTCTTGCTCCGATGCACCCGATCGTGAATCTTTTCATTCCATTCACCACACGGCAGATCGCGGCAAAGTCACGTAAATTCTCCTGGAACTTTTCAGAAAGCGGATGAACGACATGTGGCTTCAATACGGTAAACGGTACCTGATACTGTGTGAATACATCAGTAACTGAGAATTTCCCGCAAAATGCGTCTCTTCGGTGGACAAAGTCCATTTTCCCGATCTCATCCGGATACGCCTGCATTAAAATCGGCACTCCGGCATCCCGCAGCGCAGTGATCGCCCCGTTCTCATCCGCAAAGATCGGCATAGAGAAGATCACGCCGTCGTATTCTCCCTCATGCTCCTTTAACCATTTTGCATAAAGCATTCCCTCGTCCCTTGTCTCGATACCGCCGAACCGGGTAAGTCCGGCATCCATCGCGATATAGTCATAACCCGCGTCTGTGACGGCCTTGATCATGTCCTCTCTTGCACCGTAGATTAACTCTCCCGGCATGAAACCTCTGTTACAGAACGCCAGCGCAAATGTCATCTTTTTTCCCATCACTCTGTCCTCCATTACATTCATTAACCTTCAATCCATGAACCCTTTCATCCATGAATACTTTCATCCTTAACCTTTAGCGTTTAAGCCTTTAATCTGCTAACCTTTTCATCGGTCAACTCTTTAATCCATCAACGCGAACATTTTCATTGCGGCCTTTACGTTTTCTTTCATGGCATCCCGTCCTGCCATACTGATCGATGAGAAGAAAATCGGCTCATCGGATTTCAGTGTTTTCAGATAGGCCGCGGCCGCGCTTCCGCCTGATTTATCCATATATGTGAAATAATTCACTTTTCTTACGCCGGCTTTTACTGCCTTTCCGTAATCTTCCCTGCTCACCCCGGAGCCGCCGTGCATGACTACCGGAATGTTGTTCGTAAGAGCTCTGACATTTTTCACAACATCAAAGTCCAGCTTCGGCTCTGTCAGATAAATGCCGTGTGTGGTGCCGAAAGAGCATGCCAGCGCATCAATTCCGCTTTCCTCCACAAATATCTTCGCCTGTTCCGGGTCGGTATAAATCTTGGTTTCATCCGCTTCTCCTGTATCATCTCCTGCTCCGGACTCTCTTCTTCCCATGGAACCCAGCTCGGCTTCCACGGACGCGCCTGTCCTGGCTGCCATGGCTACTGCCTTTTTCGTATTTTTCAGATTTTCCTCATATGGAAGGGTTGAGCCGTCGTACATGATCGAAGAAAAGCCCAGATCAAGCGCCTGCTGCAGATATTCCAGAGTCTCACCATGATCCAGATGCACACACACCGGAACTTTGGATTTCTTCGCCACTTCTATCATAATCGGTCCGATCAGGTCTAATGGGATCCACGGTTCGTGGCACTGCGCGAACTGAATGATGACCGGGAGCTCCAG
This sequence comes from Christensenella sp. UBA4263, assembly GCA_002395225.1. Lineage (GTDB taxonomy): Bacteria > Bacillota > Clostridia > Christensenellales > Aristaeellaceae > Ventricola. The sequence goes on along the minus strand of DGWH01000045.1, from coordinate 11,319 downwards.
CTCCTCTGCTACTTCTGTCACTGCCTGTAACGCCTCAAGATTCGGTGTATTAAAAGAGCCGACGGCAATTTCTTTTTCTTCTGCTATTTTCATTACGTCATTTAATGTTGCTAACATGAGAACCTCCTCCTGTAAACTTTTTCCTGTGGTTTATTATCCTCATCATAGCTTTTCCGGCTCCGGTTTTATATAGAAGTCTGTTCATTTTACTTTGAATTTGTTCGCTGATATAATAAAATAAGTTCGCCGATATCCAAAATATCCAATTGATAAATGATATCTGTTATTAAAAGCGAGGTTAAGGAAAGCATGATTTCTACTTTCAATCGGACAAAGCTGAATTCCCTTCTCCAGGATTTTTACCGGCTCACGCCAATCCGTATTACTGTCTTCGATGATCAGTTTACAGAGCTGGCCTCCTACCCGGAGCACATTGCGCCGTTCTGCCAGATCGTCCGCACGGATAAAGAAGGATATGAGAACTGTAAAAAATGTGACAGACAAGCCTGCCTGCGCGCCGCGAAGCAGCGATCCCCATATACCTACCGCTGCCATGCGGGCCTCACGGAGAGCATCACACCGCTATATCTCGGAAACATTATCATCGGCTACCTTCTGTTTGGTCATGTGTTTGCTTATCCCTCCCATGAAACGGGATGGAAAATAATCGAAGAACAGTGCAGGAATTACAAGGTGGATAAAGAACTTCTGAAAAAAGAGTGCTTTTCCATGCCGCTTCACTCAGAGGCTTATATTACCTCCGCCTCCCACATTCTCGAGGCAGTTGCAAGTTACCTCTGTCTGGAGCGCATGGCGAGCCTGCGCAAGCAGGAGCTTCCTGTACAAATTGATGAATATATTCAGGCTCATTTTCTGGAAGACCTGACGGCTAAGGATATCGCTGAAAAATTTGGAATTGGCAGAACGCAATTATATGAGATTGCAAAACAGAATTATGGTACAGGGATTGCAGAACATATCCGGATCTTAAGAATGGAAAAGGCGAAACAGCTTCTGGAAGACAGAAGTCTTCCTCTGGCTGAAATCGCCTCTCAGTGTGGATATAAGGATTATAACTATTTCATTACTGTGTTCAAACGTACCGCAGGTGTATCACCCAAAAAATATCAATCCATTTTCACATCAAATCGCCTGCAAAATCATTAATTTTGCCACGCTGCTTCCGAGCGCCCTGATGCAGCCCATGTCAGGATTTGTCTCTTGAATGCGGACGCCGGGAAGAGGAGCAGAGATTCCATTCCGGCAAAACCTTCAAAACAAATAACAAAATAGCGGGCTGTTTTCGAAAGATCTTTTGACCTCTTTCGAAAAAAGCCCGCTTTTATTAAAGATTAAATGTCAGCAAAGTACAGGGTAACCGATTCTCCGCATCTTCACCGGATTTTTATTCTTCAAAAAATACTCTCTTTGAAATATCTTCCGGATCCTTGGGCCCCGGAAGTTCCGCAATACCACCGAAAGGCATCTGCGCAACCAGCTTATAGCTGTCCGGCAGATGGAACATCTCGCGCACAGCATCATCAATAACCGGATTGTAATGCTGGATATTAGCCCCTGCTCCCAGTTCTCTGAGACCCGCCCATACAGCCAGCTGCAGCATACCATTGGATTGATTTGCCCATACCGGGAAATTGGGCGCATAGAGAGGGAACTGCTCCTGCAAGCCCTTTACCACCGCCTCATCATAAAAGAACAAAACGGTTCCGGCTCCCGCGCGGAATCCATCTATTTTCTCCCTCGGCACCTTTCCTTCAAATACATCATAAATTCTGTCCCAGAGCTTGTCCTGTTTCTCACCCAGCACAAGCACGACTCTCTGGCTGTGCATATTGAACGCATCCGGCACAAGTTCCGTCGTTTCCGCGACAAGTTTTTTTATCTCATCTGCAGATACGGGAAGCTCCTTTTTCAGTGCATAAACGGTTCTTCTTTCCTTCAGTGATTCACGTATACTCATTTTAACCTCTTTTCTCCGTAAAGGATTGATCCGATACGGGCTTTCCATTTTTCCCGTCAGGCTGTTTCCGTTTTCCTTTTGTCTCGTATTTTGCCACCGTACTGTAAATTCATGTCCGGTTTGCATCTCTTCGATATATTTCTAGTGTCCCCTGTCAGCTGCAGGGTTCTTAGCTGCTTTCTTTCCGGGAATTTCTGTGCGCACGAAAACAAATTCTGTATCCGACGAGCGGTCAGGATCAAAATGATAACCGCTCCAGTTAAATGCTTTCATCTGCTCCGGGGCTTCGGCATGGATGCCTGCCATAAATCGAACCATTTCGCCCCTGGCCATTTTAGCATATACGCCCTTCTGGACAATCTTGCCTCCCTCCGGCTCACCGAAAACACAGGTGATAAACCGGTCCCCAGGCTTCAGATATTTTTCCAGACACCTGGAATATTCCTTCGAAGCCAGATTAATGATGATCCCGCTCTCGTCCCGCACTTCCCGATAAAGACTGTCACCCCAGAAGTCATACAGATTCTTATATTGGTCAAATGATACCTTTGCCTGCATTTCCAAACGGTACGGTACCACACCGTCCAGAGGCTTTATGACACCATAAAAGCCGGACAGGATGCGCAGATGCTCCTGTACATACGCATACTGACCATCTTCGAATACAGCAGGTGCCATATAAGTGTACTGAATCCCGTCATAAGCAAGAATCGCAGGCGTAAGATTCTGCCGCAGATCCATATGATGAAACCGCTCGGAGTTCTGAAGGGCGATCTTATCGTTACAGGTCCAAAGTACCTTCTGCTGCTCATAGGAAAGACCCCTGATCCAGACCATTAGTCTTTCTGTTTTCTCAAGAAACGGCGGAAGCTCTGTACACATAAAGGAATCCGTGTCCACCCGCATCTGCTTCGCCGGAGAGATGATGATCCTCATGACAATTCGTCCAGCATCTGTGCAGGATTGTCGGCAGCCTTCACCTTACCGAAGGCTTTCACAATGATGCCATTCTCATCGATCAGGTAGGTCGTCCGGACAACACCCATCGAGACCTTGCCGTAGTTCTTCTTTTCTTTCCAGACATCGTACGCCTGGATCACTTCTTTTTCGGGGTCCGAAAGCAGAGTGAACGGCAGGCCGTACTTCTCCTCAAATTTCTTATGCGAAGCAACACTGTCCTTGCTGACGCCGAGAACGACGGCGCCCTTCTCCCGAAACTGAGGATACAGCTCGCCAAACCCGCAGGCCTGCCTGGTACAGCCTGCCGTCATGTCTTTCGGGTAAAAATACAGAATTACCTTCTCTCCACGATAGTCCGAAAGGCTATGCATCTCTCCATTCTGGTCCGGCAGAGTAAAATCCGGTGCTTCTGTTCCAATATTCAACATCTTACATTCCTCCTATAATAAAGTCAGCCTACTGCTCCTGAAACTGCCTCCTCTCTGAACCTCTTTCAGCATATCTGTCAAATTACACTCCACCGTAATTCCGGTAGTTCTGTCATGAATTGAAGCATCCACATGATCGTCTGCCATCTGAGCAGACTAACCAGAGCGCGAACTGGAAGAAGGATGATTCGGAATATCAACAGAAATATGAACCCAATTATGCGAAATACCTTCATATCTGATTATAAATCCATGCTGTCAGGATTCAACAGGAAGTCAAAAACACTCATCACCAACACACCTTCTTCATTGTAAAGCGGTGCTATGGCATCTTTTGTGATTATGATTTTCTTGAACCCATCGCCTGTATTGACCAGAGAGCGTTGTTCCTGCTGCATTTTCTTTTCATCATGCATAGCAAATGCCGACTGAATATAGTAACGTTTGGAACCTTTATTGCAGACAAAATCAATCTCTAGTTGCTTTCTTATTTTTTTACCTGTCTGATCTGTTTCATTCATCACAACGACGCCTACATCGACGTTATATCCTCTGACTTTCAGTTCATTGAAAATGATATTCTCCATCGCGTGTGTTTCTTCGACCTGTCGGAAATTTAATCTGGCATTTCGAAGACCCAGGTCCGTGAAATAATACTTGGATAATGTATCAATATATTTCTTACCTTTTATATCGTAGCGAATTGCACTGTCAATCAGGAAAGCGTCTTCAAGATAATCGATATAGCGTTTGATCGTCATCTTACTGATAGTCGTATGTTTTACGCTCTTAAAAGTTGCACACAGCTTGCTCGGATTCGTCAGAGAGCCGATGGAAGAGGACAGAATATAATGATACAAAAATGCGGATTCCGCATTTTTGTCCATCTTATATAAATTGACGTTTTGCACCACCTGCAAACGAAACGCAATTAGTTGATATCCAGATCCGCAGTGACCTGATAGTAATCGCTGGCGTGGGCGGTATAACCCGTCACATTGCTCTTGGAAATCATGTTCATTTGCAGAAAGGAGCAGAAGACAAAGGCGTTGTCATCGAGAATCGCCTGCTGCAGGCGTACGGCCAGCTCACCCCGTTTGGCGGTGTCGAACTCGGTTGACAATTCTTCAATCATAGCACTGACTTCCTTGTTCTCATAGGCGCCAAAGTTGTAGCTCATACCGGGCATGCAGCTGGTGGTAAAGAAATACTGAGGATCACCGGACGGGGCGGTAACCAGAGCGGAGGCATAAATGTCCCAGCTGTTCATATCAGCAAGGAACTCCCGACGGTTGGCGGTACAGTTGATGTCCACATCCATGCCGATCTCCTTCAGGGTAGCCTGCACAGATTCGGCAAGCAGAGGCAGCTCCTGACGGCTGGGATAGGTCAGCCATCGAATGGACAGCTTCACGCCGTCCTTCTCCCGGATGCCGTCGCCGTCGTTGTCCACCCAGCCGGCTTTTTCCAGAACTTCCTTTGCTCCTTCAGGATCGTAGTTTTCTGTAGTAACCTTCTCCCCGCCAAAATTTGAGAAGCCATTGGGGAATGCGCCATTGGCGGGAACGCCGTGGCCATCCAGCATGGTCTTCACAAAGCCTTCCTTGTTGATGCCCATGGCAATGGCTTTCCGAACGGCCGCATCCTGAATGATGGGGCTGGTCATGTTCATGGAAGCGAAAAACGCCCGTGAGGTCTGAATGGAGGAGAACTGATAGTCGTCGTTTTCAAAATTAGGGTACGACTCATATGCCATGCCGTAAGCGGCGTCGATGTCGCCAGCCTGTAAAGCGGCGGACAGGGTATCGCCGTCGGACAGAGTGCGAATGATCAGCTCGTCGATCTTGGGAGTGCCGTTCCAGTAGTTTTCGTTCTTGGTCAGTGTCAGGTGATCGTCCGTGACCATATCCTCCACCACATAGGGTCCGGTGCCGACAACGATCCCTTTATCAAAGTCGCTGGCATCCACATCGATGATGCAGCCGTAGGGATCGCCAAGATAGTTCATAAGGGCGGGGTTGGGTTCGCTGGTGGTAATGGTCAATACCTGACCGTCTGCCTTGATATCCGTGATCTTTGTGTCGCTGGGGGCGCGATCGTGGTTCGCAAGTAAATGTTCAAGGCACTGCTTCACCGCATTGCCGTCCATTTTCCGTCCGTTGGAGAAGGTAACGTTATCCTGCAAGGTTATGGTCCAGGTGCAGTTACCGTCATTTTCCCAGGACTTTGCCAGCCAGGGTTCCAGCTCCATGGTGTCGGTGTAATGCACCAGTGTCTCACCGATACCATAGCGGATGCAGGCCCAGCCGTTGTAGGTGCGATGTGGGTCGACGGTTTCCTCCCAGTTTTCAGAGTTGAAGGTGGTGTCGCCGATGGTCATAACTTTCCTGCCTGCGGAGGCTTCCTGTCGGGAAGCATTGCTGCCACTGTCAGCAGCAGGTGCCTGCGATGAGGTGTCGCTGCCGCAGCCAGCCAGCAGAGAAACGGCAAGACAGGCAGCCATAATCAGGGAAAACGGTTTTTTCATTTTATATTTCCTTTCTTCAAATGTAATATGTAATATGTGGAAGCCAGTCACCTGGCCCGGCACCAATGAGTATTACAGAACGCTGTCGATCAAGCGCTGAGTGTACGCATTCCTGGGATGTTGAATGACTTCGTCGGGAGTACCCTCCTCCACAATGCCGCCGTGATACATCACCAGCACCCGGTCACAGAACTGCTGCACAAGAGAAATGTCGTGGCAGATGAACAGGATGGACAGGCTGTTTCCCTGTTGGGAACGAAGCTCATTCAGCAGTTCCAGAATTTCCTTCTGAACAGTCACATCCAGCGCGGAGGTGGCTTCATCACAGATGATCAGCTTTGGCTTCACGGCAAGAGCCCGGGCGATCGCCGCTCTCTGGCATTGTCCTCCGCTGACCTGATGGGGATAGCGATCCGCAAAGTCAGCAGAAAGCCCGCACTTCCTCAGAAGCCGCTCCACTTCCTTGCGGGTTTCCTTACGGGACATTCCGATATTCCGCAGACTCTCCCCAATGCCGTCGCCCAGAGTCCGGCGAGGGTCAAAGGAATCTGTGGGAGTCTGGAACACCATCTGCATTTTCCGGTAAACCTTACGAAGTTCCTTGCCTTTCAGATGGGTAATCTCCGCACCCTCCAGCAGAATACTCCCTTCTGTGACATCCAGCAGCCTGGTGATCAAATTCACTGCTGTCGTCTTTCCACTGCCGCTTTCTCCGATCATGCCTAAGCACTCGCCGGGGCTGAGTTCAAAGTCAATCCCGTTAACCGCAGTAAAATTCTCCTGCCCGCTGCGGGAAAAGATCTTTGTGAGATTTTCAACTTTTAAAATCGGCTCCATCTCATTTCCTCCGTAGTCTCGGCACTGCGGAAAGAAGCTGTCGGGTATACTCTGCCTGTGGGCGCCCAAGTACCTGACGGGTGTCGCCATACTCTACGGCTTCCCCGTTCTTCATCACCAGTATCTTATCTGCCATGGCCCTGATAACCCCTATGTTGTGGGTCACCAAAATCATGGCCGTACCGTAAGTCTTTCGCACCAGCAGCATCTCGTCCAATACCTGTTTTTGCACCGTCACATCCAGCGCGGAAGTCGGCTCGTCCGCGAACAATATGCCTGGATTTAAGAGCATCGCCGCCGCAATGCCCACCCTCTGCTGCATTCCGCCGGACAGCTCAAATGGGAAGCTCTCCAGCACCCGTTCTCCGTCTTCAAAGCCCAGCTTTCCCATCAGCTCTATGGCGCGCTGGTGAAATTCTTGTTTTGAAATCCTTCCATGCTCGGTCATCGTCTCGTAGAGCTGTGCGCCGATGGTGCGGATGGGACAGAAGGAGCTGCCCGCGCTCTGGAAGATCATGCCCAATTCCGGTCCGTTGAGTTTGCGAAGTTCTTTAGCGGGCAGATCAGGAAGATTTTTTCCCTTGTACCAGATGTCGCCCCGGGTCACCATTCCGTCATCGCCCAAAAGACCCATGGCAGCTTTAATCAGGGTGGATTTTCCACAGCCGCTTTCGCCTGCAATGCCAAGGATTTCGCCAGGTTCCAGGGTGAAGCTCACATCCCTTACCGCCAGAAAGCCATTATAGGAGATACCTACATGATCGTACCGCAACAATTCTGCCATACCGTTACCTCCCCTTTGGATCTGCGTAGTCCCGGATTGTGTCGCCCAGAAGGTTGAAGATCATGACAGAAAGGAAGATCGCGATGCCGGGAGAAAAAGTAATCCAGGGAGAGGTGGTCATCAGGCTCCGGGTGTCGCTCATCATGCTGCCCCACTCTGCAATAGGCGGTTTCGCACCCAGCCCTAAGAAACTCAATGCCGCCAGCTCCATCATCATAGTGCCAATATCCAGCATGGACGTCACCAGAATCGGACCGATGATGTTGGGAAGGATGTGCTTGAAAATGATCTTGCCCGTGCTGCTGCCGGAGAGCTTTGCCGCCTTCATCCAGACTGTTTCCTTCCGGGCAAGGGTCTGGCTCCGGGCGATCCGGGCATATTTAGGCCAGGAAATCACCGCCAGAGCGATAATGGCATTTTGTAATCCACCTCCCAGCACACCCGCTACCGCCAGTGCGAACACCAGTCCGGGGAAAGCAAGGAACAGATCGGAAATCCGCATAAGCACAGTATCCAATGCTTTGCCGTACCAGCCGCAGACCACGCCCACGGCGGTTCCTAAAGCGGTGATGATCGCAACCAGCAAAAGGGTGGAAAAAATACTGGTTCGGCTGCCCACTATAACCCGGGACAGCATATCCCGTCCGTAGCGGTCCGTGCCCAGAAGATGCTCCGCACTGGGCGGCTGTTTGGCGATGCTCAAATTCTGCAAATAAGGGTCATAGGGAGCAAGATACTCCGAGAAAAGGGAGCAGACAATTAACAGCGCAGCGAGTGTGCCGAAGACGATAAGACGTATTTTTACGCTGCCTTTTTTGATTTTCTGCTTCCGTATGGTAACTTCACGCATCCGCACGCACCCCCAGTCGGATTCTCGGATCAAGGGCATGGTAAAGCAGGTCTGTGATCAGATTGACCAATACGTAGATGATTGCCATCCAGACCACATAAGCCTGAATCATGGGATAGTCACGCATGGTGATGGCATCCACCGCCAGCTTCCCCACGCCATCCCACATAAAAATACTCTCAATAATCGCCGTACCGCCCAGAAGACTTCCGATGGACAGAGCCAGCAGCGTGATGATGGTGAGCATGGAGGATTTCAGCACGCTTTTCCAGAGGATAACGGAACTGCGGACACCTCTCGCCTTTGCGCCGATGACGTAATCCTTGTTCAGCTCCTCCAGCACCGCAGCCCGCACCTGCCGCATGTACTTGGCAGACATGGCAATGGCAAGAGTCAGGGTAGGCAGCATGGCGCTCTGGATACTCAGTCCCTTGGAAATAACGGGAAGTATTCTCAGTTTGATAGAGAAAATCTGCATGAGAAGCAGCGCCACGAAGAAGTTGGGAAGGGAATTTCCCACGAAGCTGAAAAAACGCAGAACGTAGTCTGTCAGCTTATCATGGCGCACCGCCGTCAGAACACCCAGCGGAATGGAAATGACTACCGTCATGACTACAGACAGCCCGGTAAGGAGCAGCGTCGCCGGGAGCTTTGAAATAAACGTCTGAAATACATCCTTACCGGATATATAGCTCACGCCCATATCGCCCCGCATCATACCGCCCACCCAGGCAAGGTACTGGACGAGAAAGGGCTTATCCAGCCCAAGCTCCGCCCGCTTCGCGTCAATGATTTCCTGTGACACCGCACCCTTGTCGCCATAAAGCTCGGTAATCGCATCGCTGCCGGCCGCGCGCATCATAGCAAAAGACAGAAAGGTGATGCCAATTAGGACAGGTATCAATTGTAACAATCTGTGTAAAACGTATTTCTTCAAATTGCAGCCCCCACTTTACAGCCCTCCACCAGGAACATAGGTGTGGAGGCATTGTTGATCCGTTCTTCTCTCGTCCAGACCTGCTTCCAGATTTCCGTATCGGCATTTGCCTGCATTCCCATCCCCCGAAGCACATCCAGATCCCACGCAGGGCGATGAATCCTGGAAAGCGGGGTCTGACGGGCGATGGCTTCCATGGCATCCACGTCTGTTCCGGCAGTTTCATCCCGGACATCTGAATCCTGAAGGTTCTTCCTGTCCAGTGCGTGTGCTGCCTGGTCATTCTCGTCCCAGAGGTAGCGGTACCAGTTAGCATCAAAATTCAGGAGCAGCCCGCCGGGTTTCAGCACCCGCATCCAATGGGCATAGGCTTTCTCCGGGTTTGGCAGATTCCAAGTGACGTTCCGGGTCACCAGCACATCAAAGGAAGCCGCCCGGAAGGACAGTTCCTCGGCATTCATCTGCCGGAAATCGATCTTCTCCGCCAACGCCCCTGCGTTGCGCTTCGCTTCCTCCAGCATGGAGGCGGTATAGTCCACCGCTGTCACCTGATAGCCCAGCTCCGCCAGAATAATGGCGAAGAAACCCGGGCCGGTGCCTACATCCAGCACGCGGATCCGCTTCGGGTTGGTATTGGGAAACCGGGCGGCAATGCGCCGGGAGATCAGCCCTCGCCATACCGTTTTCTGGCTGGTTGCCAGCTCCTCCTGATTGACCCCGGAGTAACCGGAAGCCCTGTTTGTCCAGTAGTGGATATTTTCTTCTTCATAGGTTGCAAACTGTTTCATGGCAAAAGTGCCTCCGATTTCTTATTTCTGAGCTACAATCCCAAACATGGGGGCCGTAGTCAGATCCAGTTCTCCCAACAGACGCTGACCAACGTGTGTGTCCGTCTGACATTTCACAAAACCTGTTCTTGTCAAAACCTGCGCATCCCACGCCGGTCGGGATTTCCCAATGTCCATCGAAAGCGTAATGTCGTCATTTTCCTTCTGTAAGACATCCGTCATGCCCACATGACCATACGGACTGTCCGGGGCAACCTTTCGGTTCTGGATGCTGTGGCTACGCACATGAGAAGCGTAGTCCGCATCAAAATTCAAAAGCACCCCGTCGGGTTTCAACACTCTAAACCACTCGGCATAGGCAATGTCCGGATCAGGAAGCGTCCATGTAAGATTCCGGCTGATGACCACATCAAAAGAATCATTGGGATAATCCAAATTCTGAGCGTCCATTTCCCGGAAAGTGATATCGAGATTCCGCTGTTTTGCCAGAATCCGGGCTTCCTCCAGCATGGCAGGGGTAAGATCAATTCCCTCCACACGATGCCCCTGCTCCGCCAGAAGCACGGCGAAGAAACCAACGCCGGTGCCCACGTCCAGAATGTCCAGCTTTCTCCGCTCCGGCAGGAACCGCTCGATCTCATGGAGCCACCTTTGCCCCATTTCATTTCTCAGCTCGTTCTTACGCACGGTTCCAAAATCGTGGGAACGCTGTGTCCAGTATTTCTTCACACGTTCTTCCATTTTCACATCCATATTTCCATCCTTCCTCCGTCAATTCACCATAAGCAATCATTGGCTTCCCCTTTTCATGCCTGATGAATTAACGGCCGATACTATTGGTGTAACAAAAATTTCCCTTTTACAGAAGCCCCCTCGGGGGATAAAATTTTACGAGCGGACGGAACTGACCGATGAACTGAACCTCGTTGTGGGGCTGATACAGGACGGCACGGAAATCAGCCTTTACCATGCCTTCGGCCATATCCTTCCCGCTACCGGGCGGATTCCGGAATTTCACCGGATCGAGTAGGGCGGATTTAACCGCCCTCTCACACCACCGTACGTGCCGTTCGGCATACGGCGGTTCAACAAAATTTCAAAGCATGTCTATAAAGATAATAATCTTCGATAGGGGCTGTGAAAAAACAGTAACCTGAAAAAACAAAAACTGATATGTAATGACCTTTGTCAAGAGGCAACTTAACAAGAATCATCACAAACTTATTCTTT
>DGWH01000078.1 GCA_002395225.1 Christensenella sp. UBA4263 | reverse complement strand
ACAAGTCAAAGTCTCATTTTAATCACAGAAGTTTCATAAACAGGTGCTAAATCGGTACCTGTTTTTTATTTGTTTCTTTCAGATAATGGGCTCACTTTGGGTTATCCATAAGCCGGTGTGGCAAAGTGGTGTTATTTCCCATTGGCATTGCCCAGCGCTACCTCAGTCACGTTCAGACGTAGATGTTCAGCGGTATTTGGAATGTTCGGCTCTTCCTTGGGGAAGGGGCGGGCTTGAACTCTCCAGAATCCATACATGAAGAAACTGTTAGCTGTTGTTCTGGCGGCAATGATGCTTCTGGCCTGTGCGGTTGCCATGGCAGAGGATCCGTATGCATCCCTTGGCAATTTTGAAATGACGGTTGCCTATGCGCAGCCCAAGGGAAATCCGCGTGATGTTTCCATGGACAAGTTTGCCGCGGATGTGGCGGAGAAGACCAACGGTCATGTCAAGGTTACCGTGTTTGGCAATGGCCAGCTCGGAACGGAGAAGGAAATGCTTGAGCAGGTTGTCGGCGGCGTCATCCAGGGCATGCGCGGCGGCCAGTTCGATTTCAGCCCCCGTCTTCTGATGTTCACCCTGCCGTTCCTCACACAGACCCGTGCACAGGTTACCGCTCTTCTGCAGAGCGATCTGGCCAAGAAGGTTTGCGCTGAAGCAGAGAAGACCACCGGAACGGTGATCATCAATCTGTGCGATGCCGGCGGCTATCGTCAGTTCTCCAACAACAAGCACCCGATCACCAAGCCTGCCGACCTGGTCGGACTGAAGATGCGCACCAACGGAATGAAGACGATCGACATGACCTTCATCGCCCTGGGCGCCACCACGACCACCGTTCCCTATGCGGACCTGTACATGGGCCTCAAGACCGGTATCGCCGATGGTCAGGAGAATCCGTGGGTCAATGTTGAGGGCATGAAGTTCTATGAGGTTCAGAAGTACTTCACTCAGGTGAACTATCAGTTCCATCCGGACCCGTTCTATGTCAATGCTGCCTGGTGGAATGGACTTCCTGAGGAGTTCCGCACCATCATCAGCGAGTGCGCAACCGAGATGGGCGCCTATAACGATGAGCTGATCGATCAGAACAGCGAAGCAGCCAAGCAGGTCATCATCGACAGCGGTGCTGAGGTCTATGTGCCGACTGAAGAAGAACTCAAGGCCTTCCAGGATGCATGCCAGGTCGTCTATGAGCAGGTCGTCAAAGAGGGCATCTGCACACAGGAAGAGCTGGATGAGATGCTGGCAATTGTTGAGGCAGCCAAATAAGCTTTCCAAAGTGATCTGAAACGGGTCGGGGCTTCGGCCTCGGTCCGTTTTTAAGTTTGAAAAGGGGGAACCATTGTGAAAAAAGTCGGTTCCGTGATTGAGAAAATCTACTTTGGCATTGGTGCGGCGGCGATGGGTCTGTTGGCCGTCCTTGTTATTTTCACGGTAATCATGCGGTACTGTTTTTCCCTGAGCTGGAAAGAACTCTCTGAGTTTAATGTTACATTATTTGCCTTTACCACCTTCTGGGCACTGGGACTCAACGTGCTGCGCGGGGAGCATGTCAGCATTAACATGCTCTACGATCATTTCAAGCCCTCCGTCAAGCGCTGGGTTACGCTGATCAACTATGCCATCATGATGGTGGTTGACTGTCTCTTTGTCTACTATTCCTGGCAGTATGCGATGAAAATGGGCAAACAGATCAGCCAGGGCATGGAAATTCCCATGCTTTACATGTACGGAATCATGCCGGTATGCGGCATCATCTGTGCGGTGTGCATCATTGTGAAGGCAGTCGAAGCGGTCCGTGCACCTCTTTCGGCCTTTGAGGTGAAGAATGATCTGGTGTCGGATAAATAAGCGAAAGGAGGAGAACACTGCTTTATGGCAATAGTATTTCTTTTGATCGGTCTGATCGTGTTCGCAGCCATCGGAGTGCCTCTGGCCTTCGCGATTGGCGCGTCCTGTATTACGTATCTTTCGGCCGCACAGCCCATGTTCCTGTCTATGATGCCCCAGCGCATCTGGAATGGTGTCTACAGCGAACTGATGATTGCCATGCCGCTGTTTATGCTGGCCGGCGAGTTGATGAATACCGGCGGTATCACCAAGCGGATCATTGATTTCTGTATGGAAATCCTGCGCCCTTTCCATGGCGGACTCGGTGAGGTGAACATTGTTGCCTCCATGATCTTCGGCGGAATCTCCGGATCCTCCGTCGCGGATACCTCGGCTCTTGGCAGCATCCTGATTCCTGCGATGGAGGAAAAAGGGTATCCGAAGCACGTCTCGGCGGGCATCACGGTTGCCTCCTCAACGATGGGTATGATCATACCGCCGTCCACCCCGATGGTGGTTTATGCCATGGTTTCCGGTGCATCCATCGGTGCCCTGTTTATGGCCGGCGCTGTCCCGGGCATCCTGATCGGTCTCTCACAGCTGATTCTGGTGTTCTGGCTCAGCCACAAACACGGCTGGCATCCGGCCCGCGTGCCGTTTTCCTCTCAGCGTTTCTGGAAAGCCATTCTCTCCGGCATTCCGGCGCTGCTCATGCCGGTGTTCATCATCGTCTGCGTTTCCGGCGGTGTCTGCACGGCGAGTGAAAGCGCCGGCGTGGCCGTGCTGTACAGCATGCTGGTCGGCTTCTTCCTTTACCGGGAACTGACCTGGAAAGATGTGTGGAATGCCCTGAAAAAGACGCTCATCTCCTCCTCGTCCGTCATGATCATCATTGGATTCACCCAGATCTTCACCTGGATTCTGACCATTCAGAAAGTTTCGGATATCGTGGCGAATTTCTTCCTCAGCATGAATGTGTCAAGAATCGGCATCGCGCTCATGTTTGATGTGCTGATCCTGATTATCGGAACGTTCATCGACGTCAGCCCGGCGATTCTGCTGCTGACCCCGATCATGCTGCCCGTCATGCAGCATTATGGTTTCTCTGCCCTCCAGTTTGGCGCCATGATGATTACCGGCCTTGCCATTGGCCTTGTCACGCCGCCTGTTGGCATGTGCCTCAATGCGTGCAACAAGATCAACCGCATGCCCATCATTGAAATTTTCAAGGGCGCTGCGCCATATGTGATCTGTAACGTGATCGTTCTGATTGCCATCAGTGTGTGGCCGCAGCTGACGGCATTCCTGCCTAACCTGCTCGGTTACTGATCGGATAAATAAAAAGCCGCTGCATTTGCAGCGGCTTTTTGACCGTCAGGGGAAAACCTCCATCGCTGAGAGGATTCCTGAGGGCAATTAGGGTGCACGTGTTGCCTTCCGGCAGCTGGAAGATGGGACATGAAGATACTGTGATGATGCTCCATCATTTAGCGGATTCCGGGGACCGGCCGCGAATTCCGGCGGGCTTCCAAAGAAGATGCCAGCCCTGTACGGGCTGGCATTTCCTGTTTGGAGCAGGGATTATGGACAGAGATGGATGATGTCATCCATGGGACCTTCCAGCCGGAACGAAGCGGTGCCGGTAAGCGCCTTCAGCGTGTACCCACCCCGGTAACCGGTGAAACGGAGATCGCCGTTTTCATCGGTAATGAGGG
>DGWH01000066.1:33443-65195 GCA_002395225.1 Christensenella sp. UBA4263 | reverse complement strand
AGGGCCTGCCACGTAGTGGCAGTTTATCGAGTATGAGTATCGGTAAAGATACGGAGCCGAAGGACCAACTGACGGAACGAAAGGAGATAAAGATGACGGGGTTCATTCATACCAGGGAGGAGCTGCAGCATCTGCAGAGTTTGCCACTGGCAGAGAAGGTGCAGCTGACCCGTGAGCGGATTTGGGAATGGGTGGAAGCGTGGCGTGGAAAAGTGTATGTCAGTTTCAGCGGAGGGAAGGATTCAACGGTCCTGCTTCACATGGTTCGCGAGATGTATCCGGGTGTACCGGCGGTGTTTTCCAATACGGGACTGGAATTTCCGGAAGTCCGGAAATTTGCACGGATGCAGGACGGCGTTACGGAGATCCGTCCGGAGATGACGTTTGTGGAGGTGGTGAAAGAGGAGGGATATCCACTCATCAGCAAGTCCGTTGCCAATGCCATCAAGTACGCGCGTCTGCATGATCCCAAAGGCCGGCGGCGCAGATACATGACTGGAAATGTCCAGGTGGCCCTGCAGGACGGAACCATGGGCCGTAGCATGTTCGATAAATCCCGCTGGCAGAAACTGGCGGAGGAGGCACCGTTCCGGATCTCGGACAAGTGCTGCCGGATCATGAAAAAGCGGCCGATGAAAAAATACGAGAAAGAAACCGGCCGGCACGGGCTTGTCGGGACGATGGCCAATGAGGGAATGCTGCGGGAGCGGGCGTGGATGCAGCACGGCTGCAATGCATATGAACAGCCGCATGGGCTCAGCACACCGCTGGCTTTCTGGCGGGAACAGGACATGCTGGAGTACATCTACCGAATGGGCATTGAGATTGCACCGGTTTACGGGGAAATCGAATGCAGACAAAGACGCTGTCAAAAGTGCAAATACAGCACCACAGGCGCAGACCGGACCGGCTGCGTCTTTTGCTGTTTCGGGGCTCATGTGGAAAGGCGCGGGCGGTTCATCAGCCTGCGGGAATCCCACCCGGCACTGTACCGGTACTGCATGGAAGGCGGCCAGTGGGTTCCGAATCCGGACTATGACCCGGATCTTCCGGCATATGCGGAGGACGGATTTAAAAACTGGAATCCGGAACAGCTCTGGGTGCCCTCGGCGGAGGGCCTGGGGATGGGCTTTGTCATTGATACGGTCAATACGCTGTACGGGAAAATCCTGATTCCCGGATGAGAGGAGGTGCAGGGATGAATGAGCGGGCCTACCGGGAACGGGAATACTGGGAAAACCAGAATGTGGCCCGGGTTCCGGGCGAGGGCGATTATGGGATTCCCCGGATGCTTCGGTGCACTCAGCTTGAGGTAGAGCGGTGGATCGGGTTCAACTTTGCCAACACCTGTCCGCCGGAACTGAGGCGCAGTACGGGCGTGCATTTCTGGCTGGATGATGCCCAGTTCAAACGGGTCTGGACGTATCCGAGACGGTATCGGAACCTGCTTCAGCAGTTTGGTGCGGTGACCTCACCGGAGTTTTCGGTGTTTGAAACGTTCCCGCCCGCGCTGCGTCTGTACAACCAGTACCGAAATGCCTGGCTGGCCCGGTTCTGGGCAGAGGCGGGCATCAATGTGGTGCCCTCCGTGGTCTGGACGGAGGGACTGGACCGCGAGGCCATATGGGAATCGTACCCGACAGAATCCATTCTGGCCCTGTCAACGGTTGGGTGTATGCGGAGTGAGGCAGACCGGGGCTGGCTCAGGCGGGGCATTGCTGAAATGCAGCAGCGTCTCCGGCCTGTACTGATCCTGCTCCATGGCCTGTGCCCGGAGGGAATCACCGGTCCGGTCCGTGAAATTGCACCCGTGACGGAACGGATCCGGCAGCGGGTGCGGGATCGGACGGGGTGAGGGAATGGGAAAAGGAACCGGTGGAATCGGCAATGGGGGCATCAAGCGAATCGGCTCCATGGATGCGCAGAATCTGGGGGACCTCAGCCGTTACATGCGGGAAACGTATGGCCTTCGAATGGACCGCAGCGTAAGCCGGGTGGATTTTGAGGTGACACGGGAGATGAGCAGCGGCATTGAGGCCATGCTGGCGGAATTTCCCGGCATTACAGCCTCCGATCTTCGTCTCACCGGACGGATGCCGGGCGGCTCGGCCTACGCGGGGACGACGGTGGACGGGGAAATCCTGATGCACCCGGGGGTGCTGACCTCGCCGGAGGCGGTGAAACGGGCATACGAGCGGGACATCCGTTCCGGGTATCACCCGGAGGGGACGAAGCCGGTCAATATCATTATCCATGAGATGGGGCATCAGATTGAGGCAGAGCTGATCAGGCGCCGGATACCCGGAAAGGACCCGCAGTCGAGGGCCAGACGGTCAGATGCCTGGCGGAACGGAACGGTGGCCTCGGAAATCGTTTCAAGGGCCCTGGACCGGGCCGCGCCCGGGTGGCATCAGAACCCGCAGCTGGCTGCGGATCAGATCGGACGGATTTCCCGCTATGCCGCGTCGGATGCTTCCGAGACGGTGGCAGAGGCCATTTCGGATTATTACAGCAACCGCAGAAATGCAAAACCCCTGTCAAAGGAAATCTGGCGAATCGCCAAGGAGGAACTGGGATGAGCGGAAAGAAAAGAGACAAAGCAGGAAAAAAGGAACAGGTGTCAAAAGAGGAGAACGAGCGCCTCCTTCAGGAAATCCGGAACGTCTATGCGCGTCTTCAGAAACCGGATAATCCCGGGGCACCCAGAATGCGCAGGAACGGGGTAAGGCAGGGATGAGATGGAACATCTGAACGGTCCGGCGGCCTGGGAACTGCTCCAGAGCCACAACCGGCAGTATTACCAGATGTTTTCCGCGGCTTACAGCGGGAATCCCAGAGACCTGCGCATGACGGCAAGAACCAAATCCTTCTGGCGGCGGCCCTCCAAGCAGAAAGTGCATGTGCCCATTGCCGCAGACATCGCGGCCACCTCCTCGGATCTGCTGTTTGGAGAGGAACCGCAGATCAGTGCGGTGGATGATCAGGAAATGCCCATGGAGCAGGTTCAGCGGCGGTTTGAATCCATTTCCCGGGCCACCAATCTGCACGCACTGCTCTGTGAGGCGGCGGAGTCCTGTTCGGCACTGGGGGATGTGTACCTCAAGATCATGTGGGACATTCATAATACGGGCTTCCCGCAGATCCGGGTCGTGCAGGGAGACAGTGCCTACCCGGAATACCGGATGGGACGCCTGTGTGCGATTCACGTGTTTACGGAGATTGAGACGGGCTCGCAGTCAAGCGTTCTCCGGACACATGAGGTGTATGAGCCGGGGGCGATCCTGACCGGTCTCTACCGGGGCAGTGCGGACAGCCTGGGGCTGCGGATGGAGGATGAGCAGCTGCTGGAAATGGGCATTGAGCCCGCCTGTCCGGTGCCCTCCGGCCTCATGCTGGCTGCCCATATTCCCAACATTCGTCCCAACCGGATGTTCCGCGGCTCATACATGGGCCGGTCTGATTTTGACAATCTCCGGGACCTGATGGATGCCCTGGATGAGGCCTATTCCTCCTGGATCCGGGATATCCGGCTTGGCAAGGCCCGGCTTCTGGTGCCGGCAGAATATCTGCGGCGGACCGGGGAGGATCTGTTTGGCGGCGGACGGTCCGTGCCGACCTTCGAGTTTGACGAGGACGTGGAAACCCTGGTGGCACTGGATGTGGACACGGACCGCGGCGGGAACACCATTACCCCTTCCCAGTTTGCCATCCGGGCAGATGATCATGCCAAGACCTGTCAGGACATCGTGACCAAGATTGTCTCCGGTGCCGGCTATGCGCCGCAGACATTCGGTATCAATATCGAGGGAATGGCCCAGAGCGGCACGGCTCTGCGCATCCGGGAAAAGAAATCCTACAGCACCACCGGCAAAAAGCAGGCGTACTGGCAGGACAGTCTCGAGATGCTCCTGACCGCCCTGATGCACCTGGATGCCGCCCTGTATCCGGATGCGGGAAGCGATCCCGGTGTCCATATGCATGTACGGTTCCCGACGATCTTTACCAGTGACCTGCCCACCATGGCCTCCTCCCTGTCCATGCTGACCAGTGCGCAGGCCATGAGCACGGAGGTGAAGGTACAGATGCTGCATCCGGACTGGACACAGGATCAGGTACTTTGTGAGGTCCAGCGGATCCAGAGGGAATACGGACTTTCGGATCCGGTTCAGACTAATCTGACGACAATTTAAAGAGGAGTGGGCCTGCCGCAGCAGCGGCAGTTTGTCGAATATGAGCATTATAAAAGCAGCGGTGCCATAAGACCAAACTACGATCAATAAGGGAGAAAAAAGATGGAAACGATTCGGATTGACCGCTCTCAGGCAGAAACACTGGTCCGGTTTCTGGACAAGTGCCGGGAGGCGGAACGCTTTTTTGAGGTCTGTCAGGGACCCTCATATCGGCGCTTTGTGAGCAATGCCCTGGCAGATCCGGCGCTCGCGGCGGCGCATCAGGGACTCCGGGAGAGCCTCAGCGCAGAACCGTTCGAGGAGAAAACCGAACAGAAAAAGCCGGTACAGGAACGAATCAGAAAAACCGGCAGCAACAGTGCAGATAAGCACTCTCTGAGTGTTTTATCCGAAAAATCTGATCCAGGCAAAGTCACGACAGCGAATGAACAGTGAAAACCATAGGGTCAGTCACGGCTCTGCCGAGACGCGATTGTTTTTCCATTCAGGCTGCTGACAAACTGGCTCAGGCAAATGACCAAAGTTGAGAAGTGCAAAGGAGGAACGAAAATGAATCTGAACAGCTGGAAAATCGACATCAGCATGGAAATGCCCCAGAAAATCGCATCGGCCATGGCCGGACTGGGGGAAACAATTCTGGGAACCGAGTACCAGGAAATCGTGTATCTGGGTTCCCAGCAGGTCAACGGGATCAACCATGCCGTGCTGGCGGAACAGACTGTCCTGACCGGCCGGGACACCAAAAACGTGGTTGTCCTGATCTTCAATGAGAAGCCGGGTGACCGTGAGGCAACGCTGGTCAGCATTGAACGCGTGCTGGAGGGCGGAATGCCTTTTGGCGGCACCAACATTGAGGTGATGACCGATCTCCCGGAGGAGGTCAGGAATGTCTGGAATGCCGCCTTTGACGGCTTTGTCGGATCGAATGTGGAGCCGATAGCCCTGCTTGGCACCCGGCCTTTTAACGGGTATCTGTACATCTTTGCCGCGGCGGTGACGCCGGTTGCACCGAATGCCGCGACGATGGTAGTCCTTGCGGTCATCGACCCCAAGAACGAACGGATTTCCATGAAGAATCTGCTCACCAGCAAGGTGGAGGGATCCTTTGGATACGCTTTCACCTGGTGAGAAAGAGGGAGAAAATGCATGCTGAAAGTCAATGAAACCCACGAGAGCTTTCGCCGGATTCTCCGGGAGGACACGGGTACGGAGCCGGTCCTGGCGCTGAGCCTGACTATGAGCAGGGATGAGTATGCACTGCAGGTGGAACTGCTGAACCGTGATTACCTGGATGCGCATGGGGAGGAACTGACGGAAGCCATCCGCAGCTTCCTGTGTGAGGCGGAGGAGCGGCTGCTGGCAGCACAGCTGCCGGTACTGCCCCGAGACTGATTGGATTCTCCTCTGCCGCATCCGGCCGGGTGCGGCAGAGAGATCAATGCCCGGCGGACAGGTCATGTCCGCTCCCCCGAGCGGGAGACGGCCCGTTAAAAAGTCCAAGGGGAAACAATGTACAGGGGCGAATGCCCGGGTCCGGCTATGCCGGGCGTTTGCGGAGCTGCACTGTCGCGCAGCGACAGTTTGCAAAAAACAGGCCTTTGCAAAGCTGCTCCGTTATGAATACGGTGGCCTGCGGAGCGGCACTGTCGCGCAGCGACAGTTTGCAGAACCTGGGCCTTTGCAAAACTGCTCCGGAATAAACATGGTGGCCCGAACAGGGTACACCGGGCAGAAATCGTTTGTGGAATCTGGACAGTGGGAAGCGGCAATGCCAAACGACAAACGCCGGTGTACCCGGGGAGGAGCAGCCCTGTCGCGCAGCGACAGCATGCAAAAACAGGGCCGGGACAAAGCTACTCCGGTAAATGACATGCATGAGACATAGAAAGGAGCAACATGGCAAGTCTGGAATTTCTGAAGCCGGTGCTGGGGGATCAGGTGTATACCAGTTTCCTCGAGAAGATGAACGATGCACCGGGCATCACCCTGGTCAACGCATCGGACGGGTCCTATGTGCCCAAGGCAAAGTTTGACACTGAGATTGCAGCCAAGAAGCAGTATCTCAGTCAGGTGGAGTCGCTCAGCAAGGAAAAGGCGACGCTGGACGCGGAGATCAGCTCGCTGAAAAACCAGCTGAATGAGGCAACTGAAACGGGATCCAAACGGGAAAAGGACATGAAGAAGGATGCCGAGATGATTGCCAAATTGCAGGGAGAGGTGAAGCAGCTGAGCGGTGATCTCGAGCAGCGGACGAAGGACCTTGAAGCGGCCGGAAACTACAAGGGGGAAATCGAACGCCTCAACGGCATCATTGCGGAGCGTGACCGGTCCATTGATACGATCCGCAAGCAGGGACGCCTCAGCATCATGCTGAAAGAAAGCGGTGCCCGGAATCCGGATGTCCTGATGCGGATGATTGACATCGACAAGGTGCAGGAAAAGGACGGAAAGGTAACCGGCCTTGAGGAGCAGCTGAAAGCCCTGAAGGCGTCGGATCCCTATCTGTTCACGGATATTCCTGCGCCCCGCGGCGGTGTCGACAGCGTTCCGCAGCATCCCCTGTCCGGAGAGGACGCCCTTTCCCGGCAGGTGAACCTGGAGATCCGCCGGGCTGCCGGGTACAATGTGTAAGGGCCGGATGCACAGCATCCGTCAGCTAAGGCTGAATTCGGTATGAGTATCGATGCCGAAAGACCAATCTACGAAAAAAACAAGGAGGACAAAAATGGCACATATTGAACGTGCAAACGCAGAGGCCCTGATTCCTGAGGAGGTCAGCAGGAACATTATTCAGGAAACCGTCAAGGGCTCCATTGCGCTCTCTCTGGGCATGCGCATGCCGGACATGATCCGCAAGCAGCTCAAGATGCCCGTCATGACGGGAACGGTCTCTGCTGACTTTGTCAACGGAGATACGGGGCTCAAGAACACTTCCCAGATGACATGGGATAAGGTGTACATTACAGCGGAGGAACTGGCTGTCATCGTCCCGATTCCGGAAGCGGTCCTGGATGATTCGGACTATGATATTTTCGGTGAGGTCCGGCCGCGCATTGTGGAAGCGTTTTCCGCTGCCATTGACGGCGCCGTGTTCCACGGAAGCGGCAAGCCCAGCACCTGGCCGGACGGACTTGTTCCCTCCGCCATTGCGGCAGGCAAGTATGTGGAGACCACCGGAAACCTGTATCAGGACATCAACGGCGAGCAGGGCGTTATCGCGAAGGTGGAGGAATCCGGCATTTCGGTCAACACCTATGTGGGTGCCCTGCAGCTGCGTGCCAAACTGCGCGGTGCGGTGGATACGGCCGGACAGCCCATTTTCCGTATGGCCTATACCAGCGGTGCGGCAGGTGCCATGGTGTATGAGCTGAACGGCACCCCGGTCGCTTTCCCGGAGAACGGTTCCCTGGATGGCAACCGTGCTCTGCTGCTGGCCGGAAACTTCAACTACATGCGGTATGCCATCCGCCAGGATGTGACTTATAAGATCCTGGATCAGGCCACCATTACGGACAACGAGGGACGGGTCATCCTGAACCTGGCACAGCAGGACTGCGTGGCCCTGCGTGCCGTGATGCGTCTTGGATGGGCCATGCCGCGGCCGGTCAACATGATCTCAGGCCGGGACTATTTTCCGTTTGCGGTCCTGACCCCGGGCACCTGATCCATGCCTGAGCGTGAAATAACTGAAATGCAGCGGGAGGAGATGCGCGCCCGGATGCTGGGCGCCATCTTTCCCAATACCCCGCGAACCCTGGCAGAACAGGCTGCCTTTGAACAAGCGGTGAATTTTCAGATCCTGCATGAAATGGATCAGGCAACCGACCTGCCAAAAGGCGCAAAATCGGTTCGTATCGGGCATTATTCCGTGGAGATGGCGGACAGTGGTGCAGGAGATCTGCTCACATCCCGCCGGCTCTGCGGAGCCGCCTATGGAGTCCTTTTGTATGCAGGGCTTCTTTACAAGGGAGTGGAGCGCAGTTGATGGAATCGCTTCTGGTGCATCTGGCGACAATTGTTCCATACCTTCGGCAGGGCAGCGGCGGGCCACTGTACGGTGAACCGGAAACCCGGAAGTGCCGGATGGAACCGGGCACAGGACATAAGGTGGTGTACAAGAAACCCGGCGGGGTCATTCAGGAAACAGTGGCAAATATGCTCATGTTCTGCCTGGGTGACCCGATACCGATTTATTCCAGAGTTGTGTGGGAAGGGCAGGAAATGCTGGTCGTGCGCTGTCAGCAGATGATGGGCCCCGGCCTGCATCATCTGGAGGTGGATCTTGAGTAGCAGTGGAATCCGCGGCCGGATCCGGTGGGATCTGGCCAAAAGTGCTGTACGGAGCGGCAGTGCTGCCGGGAACCGCCAGGCACTGGATATTCTTCTGGACCATTCCCGGAAGCTGGTTCCAAAGGACACGGGAAAACTGATCCATTCCGGCCGGGTGGAGATGAACGGGGATCAGGGGCGCGTGGTGTACGAGACGGAATATGCCATTATCCAGCATGAACGGACCGACTTTGCGCATCCCCGGGGCGGACAGGCCAAATATCTGGAGGATCCGGCCAATGATTCCATGGTACAGCGGGAAATGGTGAATGTGCTGGGGGAACAGATCCGACAGGCACTGGGAAATTGACCGAAGCTGAACGAGTATAGGTGAGGACAGGCATGAATCTGATTGAGCGACTGTGTGATCATCTGGAATTCCTTGGCCTGGGCACCTGCAATACAGATGAAACCGCCGGTGACCTGTTCTGGGGGATCCTGCCGGATTCCCCGGACCGGGCACTGGCGGTCATGTCTGTAGATTCCTCTTATGCGGGCTCCACGAATGGGGCCAGAATTCAGATCTTTACCCGCGGCGCTCCGGGGCAGGTCCGGATTCCGTATGAGTGGTCCGTGGCGGTGGCAGAGGAACTGGAAGGGTTTTCTGGTTTCCTCAGCGGAGATGGACCCAGGGTTTCCATTGAGGCGATATCTGTCGCAGAGGGCGCCGGCACAGATACCAGCGGCAGACATCTCTATGTCAGCAATTACAGGGTCAGATACTGTGGATAATGAAGGAGGAAAGATGGCAAGAGGACGGAAAAACGGCTGTCCGGTGTCGGTAGCGGACTGGCTCATTTACATCATGGACAAGTCACAGCTGGAGGAGACGTGGGTCCGGATCTACGGTCTTACTTCCATGACTCGAACCATCTCCGGCGAGACGGAGGACAGTTCGGCGGATACGGACGTCTGGTCCGAACCGTACATCACCAAGCGTTCCGGAACCATTGATCTGGAGGGCGTGAAGAAGGTGGTGGAAGCGACGGGTGAAATCGACCGCGGCCAGGAGCTGCTGGATGACTACGCTGAACAGGCCGGCTGCGGTGCGGATGCGACGATTAAGATCATTGACCCGTATGGACGCGGATACATCATTGACACTATTGTCACCTCGGCAGAGGAATCGGCAGACAGTGCGGAGCAGACTCGTTCCTGGTCACTGGAACAGGTGGGTGAGGCGGAGGTCATTCCCTATGTTCAGATGACCGGTGTCAGGATTACTAAAAACGGGGAACCGGTGGAATCCCTGGAGATGATTGCCGGCGGGCAGCAGGAAATCCTCGGCATACAGTTTGAACCGGCAGATGCCAGCAACCGGCGATTCCGGGTCAACAATTCCAAGCGGGCTGTGGTCCGCGTGAGTGATATTTCGGAAAACGGCTTCGTGCTGACACCGGTTGGCCAGGGGCAGGCACAGATTACCGTGACCACGGTGAACAACGGCTGCAGGTCGCAGATCACCGTGAATGCGGTGCAGACAACCGGCGGCTGACCGTTGGTCAGTACAAAAACGGCTGGGTGCTTAAAAATTGTGGGTGGCTGCTGGAAAGGATTTGGCCAGCCGCTGAAGCGGCAGTTTGCTGAGTATGAGCAGTGAAAAAGCGACGGAGCCGAAAACTCAGACTTCGGCTCATAGAGGTACAAGAAATGCAGGAAAACATACTGGATTTTGATCTCTTTCTCAGAGAGAAGGAGAAAAAGACGATTCCCGTTCGGATTCTGGGAGAAATCTATGAGATAGAGGCGGCGATTCCGGCACTGGTACCGCTAAAGATGGCCCGGGCTGAGCGCCTTCGGGGGCAGGAACGGAATACGGAATATACGCGGCTGGTATTTGAAGCGGCAGATGCACTCTTTGGCGAAGCACAGCTGGACCGATTTGCCGGCCGCCTGACGGCCGAGGATCTGGTGCAGCTTATGCAGCTGTGTTTTGAACGGATTAACGGGAAGGAACAGGCGGAGGGGGAAGAACTCTCAGATGAGCAGTCCCGCACCTCTTTGCCGGGGCGTACGGGAAAAAAGTAGATCTCCTCTCCATCTTTGATGCCATAGAGGCGGATTTCCAGCGGGATTATGGGATCGACCTGGCAGAGGAACTGGCAAAGATGAGCTGGCGCCGTTTTCTGGTACTGTGCCGGAACCTTTCGCCTTATGGGGCGGTAGCTATGCGCATTTCACAGCGAAGTGCAGAAGAACCGGAAAATGAGATGGATGCGAGGCAGGCAGCGGAGGAATTCTTTTCCTCCATTGTCCGTGTCTGAAGAGGGTGAGATAAACATTGAAGTCCTGAGTTCCTGGGGATATGCTGATACAGCAAAAACTCCAATCCCCAGGCCTGTCGGCAGGGGATTGGAGGAATTCTGATCTCATTGCTTATTCTTCCCAATCAATTTGCTCTGCAATCTGCTCATCATCCCAGTCAGGATGAGTTTGGATGCATTTGACAGCATCCTTACAGAATTTTTCGTTCACAACGAAGTACTTTGCCATCTGCTTCGTAGTGAAATCACCAATTGCATTTCGAATTTGTGAAATAAGATTGATGTATTTCCCCATGCTTCTTTCATGGGCGAAAGCTTCCATCATCAACATATACTGCATCCTCACTTTCTCATCCGATTTAATACTCTTCACTTCAGCGTCAAGGGCTTTGGTGTACTCGGTAGATGCGATACCTGTATCCATGTATCGGATGACAGCCTTCAGATCATCTCCGATTGTGCCTACGGTACCTTTGGTGTTAATGATAATCTTTGTCGCTTCATCTTTGAGCAGAACGTCGAAGTCCTCGTCGCATCGATTTCTGAACGTGTAAATGTATCGCGATTTTCCAAACGGATCATAGTTACAGATGAAGATGACAAAGCTTTTTTTCAGGAGGTTGTAATCCTGTCCTTTTTCCAGAACCCGGGTATCAATCATGCTCTGGTAGTATCGGGTGCGTTTCCCAAGATTTCGTTTATTTGTTGTCTGAACTTCCAGGTCATAGACCGTACCGGCATCATCTTCAATGTAAACATCCATCCGTATACTTTTGGCCTTTGGAACGCCGGCTTTCAGGCTTTCCTGCTCACGTATGTACACGATTTTTCGAATTTTTACTTTGAGGATGTACTCCAGCAAAGGCTTACAGAATTGTTCCTGTCTCATGATCACGCCAAAGAGAAAATCATTCATGATGGTTAATTCTTCAATTGGTTTTGTCATCCTCAATCATCTCCTCCTCAACTTCTCTATCATTCTATTCCACAGTTGCTGAAAAGTCAAGGAACATCCAGCTTCCGGTTCTTCGTAAAAGACTGTAAATGACAACTTTGAATTCTGAAAAAAGGAGGGATGAAACGTGCAGGTAGGGGAGCTCTTTGCGACATTTTCGCTGGATACGGACGGATTCGCCAAAGCGATTGTGGGCATTGAAGATGACCTGGCCAAAATCGGCGCAGCTGCCATGTCGGCCGGCGCCATGCTGGAACGCACCCTTACCGCTCCTCTGGCCAGCCTTGGGAAAAGTGCCCTGGAGGCCGGCCTCAGCTTCTCCTCGCAGATGTCGACGGTGGAGGCAATCTCCGGTGCCAGTGGAGACAGCCTGAACGCTCTTCGCCAGGCGGCCATTGACGCAGGCTCTGAAACCAGCTTCACCGCCACACAAGCCGGCGAGGCATTGCAGTACATGGCCATGGCCGGCTGGCAGACCGAGGATATGCTGGCCGGTCTTCGTCCGGTAATGGATCTGGCCGCGGCATCCGGTGCGGATCTGGCCAGTACCTCGGATATTGTGACAGATGCCATGACGGCCCTTGGCTATCGGGCAGATGAAACCTGGAAGGTGATCCGGGATGGCGAGGCAGTGGACACCGGCATTTCCAATGTCCGGCACTTTACAGATGTCCTGGCGGCCACGGCCACCAGCTCCAATACGAATGTGGAAATGCTGGGGCAGTCCTTTAAGTTTGCGGCGCCGCTGGCGGGTGCCCTGGGGTACAGCGTCGAGGATGTGGCCATGACTCTTGGCCTCATGGCCAATCAGGGAATCAAAGCCAGCCAGGCAGGCACTACGCTTCGTTCTCTGTTTAAACGCCTGGCAGATCCGCCCAAGGCGGCCAAAGCAGCCATGGCAGAGTACGGCATCAGCCTGACGGATACCGAGGGAAACATGAAGTCGCTGTCGACGGTCATGGGCGAACTTCATGCTGCCAGCCAGTCCATGACGGAAACGCAGAAAGCAGCCTTTGCTTCGGCTATTGCCGGTACTACAGGCATGTCCGGATTCCTGGCCGTGCTTAATTCCGCGGAGGAAGATGTACATTCTCTGCAGGGAGCCATTGACAGTTGCAGCAATGCCACCGAGGAAATGGCAAATGTCCGATTGGATAATGCGGCCGGCGCCATCACCATCTTCAAATCCGCGGTGGAAGGACTGCAGATTACGCTCTTTTCGTATGCAGAAGGAGCCATTATTTCAGCGGTCAAGGGCCTGACGGATCTGGTGAACAGTTTCCGGAATGCGGAACCTTTTGTGCAGAAAGCGACAGCGGCGTTTCTGGGTATCACGGCGGCCATCGGGCCGGCGGTGAAGGGATTTGGCATTTTGCTTCCATTCCTGACAGGACTGGTGACACCCATGGGTGCCCTGACCGCCGGTCTCGGCGTCTTTGCTCTCACCTTTCTGGATTTTGCCACAGCGGCGGGTCCGGCCATGGATGAATCAGGCCGGTATGTGAAACGGGGTGCCGGGAAGATCGAGACTGCCATCCGGGATCTGAGCAGCAAGGGTGCGGAACGGCTTGCGCGCTTTTCGGTCGAGGCACAGTCCTACATGACCACGATCTCCATGGCCATGCCCGGGATGCTTTCAGCTCTGAGTGAGGCGGCTTCTGCGCTGCTGCCGGAGCTGACCGAAACGGTGTTGACCCTCATCAGCTCCGTGGGAACGGCCATCACAAAAAACATGGACGGGATCTTGGACATGGGCGTCTCGGTTCTCCTGGGTCTGGCAAAGGGAATGGCGCAGGCACTGCCCAAGGTCCTGTCAGATGCTGCACAGATGCTCAGTTCCATCCTGACCGCCTTTACCGATCCGGAACGGATCAGTTCGGCACTGGGTAGTTTGCGTGAGGCCTTCTCCAATGCCTTTGCGGAAACCGACTGGGAAGGGATCGGCTCCATGCTTGAAGAAGCTGCCCGGTCCATGATGGGCAATCTCCGGACACTGGGAGAGAGCTTCCGGGAATTCCTGTCGGAAATCGATCTGTCTGCACTCGGGGAGACCCTGAGAGAGAAACTGGGAGATCTGGGGAAAAGCCTTTCCGAAATTCTCTTCGGGGAAACATTCAGTGAAACGGATATGCGCACACTGGGTGCCAAATTGTCCGGCTGGATCCGGGACGGGTTTACCTCCATTGCGGGTGGTCTGGGTGAACTGCTGTTCGGAGATCTTCAGGACATGAGCTGGCAGGAGCTGGGAAAGACCATTGGCAGCAAAATCCGGTCCGGCTTTGAGGGATTCACGGATTTCCTCACCGGACTCATCCTGGGTCCGGCCCTATCCGGAACCACATGGCAGGAAGCCGGAAAGATGATCTGGGAGCGGATTCGTTCCGGCTTCACGGTGGCCACCGACTTCCTCACCGGCCTTATCCTTGGCGGAACGGATTCGGAGAACTGGGAAGAGCTGGGACAGAAGGTTATGGAAGGAATCCGGACCGGGATGGAAGCAGCCGGCGGTGCACTTTCCTCTGTCCTGGATGCGTTCCGGGAAACAGACTGGCAGGCGCTGGGTGCGGAAATCCGGGAAAAGCTCCAGAGTGGCCTGAGGGATCTCGGCAGTGTCCTGCAGGACCTGTTCAAGGGGGAAAACGGACAGGGCTGGGAGGACATGGGCAAGCAGATCGGCCTGGCTCTGCGAACGGGAATCACGAGCCTGGGGAGTTTTCTCAGTGGACTGCTGTTTGGTGACGCGGAACCGGATCTGACCACCCTGGGGACGAAGCTTGCGGAGCAGATCCGGGATGGATTTGCGCTGCGAAAGGGAATTCTCGAATCCTTCATCTTCGGGGAAGAGACGGACTGGCGGGAACGGGGCCGGATGGTCTCTGAAATGATCCAGAGCGGCTTTACATTTGCCAGCCAGGTGCTGGTGACGGCCCTGGGTCTGGATGGATCCGTGGACTGGGCAGACCTGGGCAGCAGCGTCTGGGAGAAGATCCAGAGCGGCTTTGAGGCTGCCTCTGCTTTTCTGGAGGGGCTGCTACTGGGGGACGGGCTGGAGAGCTATGAGGATCTGGGCAGGCGCATCTGGGAAAGCATTGAGAGCGGTCTGGATGGGGCGAAAAAGGCACTGGCAGAGATCCTGACAAACGGAGATGAATCCCTTTCGGTGTTCAAAGGACTGGGGGCCCGGATTGCGGAAGCGTTGTCGGCCGGAATGGAAGGTTTGCAGGGACTGCTGACCCGTCTCCTGGATCTTGGGGATGAGGGCACCGCTTCCTGGGAGAAGATCGGGTCTGCTTTGTTTCAGTCACTGCTGTCCGGCATGCAGCGGGCAGCACAGGCGGCCGGCGATTTCATCACCGGTCTGGTCCTGGGGGACACCGGGGATGCGACCATCCTGGATGCCGGAAAGAAGCTGTATGAACTCTTTCTGAACGGGGTCACCAGTGCCATGACCAGCGCCGGAACAGTGGCCGGCATGCTGGTGGAGAGTATCCTCCGGTTTGACTGGGTTCCGGCCGGAATGGAGATCGGGGCAAACCTGGTGAAGGGCATTATCGGGGCTTTTGCGGCGCTCAAGGACGGCATGGAAGGGTTTCTCCGTGAGGTATTCATCGGGGTCAAGGCAGCGGTCCTGTCCTGGTTCGGCATTGAAATGGATGAGATGTCCCGGGAGATGGAATCCCGGGTATTTACCATTGACGGGAAGAAGTTTACCGGAAAGGCACTGGCCAATCTGGTGGGCAGTTCGCAGGCGACCGTGACCGAGCAGGCCCGGGCCTGGGTGACCCTGGTGCAGGCTGGATTTGAAGAGCAGGCCGGCATCCTGGATGTGGCGCCGTCCGTTCTGGTACTGTCCGAGCGTCTGGAAAAGGGCATGCTGGAGGGGAAGGAACGGATTCAGGCAGCCGCGGCCCTGATCTTCTCCGGATTCGGCCAGTCCGTTCTCAATCAGGATTTGGAGCTGTATACGGAAGCCGTGCAGCTTATGCAGGAACTGTATCGGGGGATTGACGAGGGTACGGATGTGACCCTGGAGATGTGCCGTCAGCTGGGACTGCAGGTGCCGGCAACTATTGCCGAGGCACTGGGCGGTGGTGACTGGAACATGTCCGGATCCGCCGCCTCGGAAGGCCTGAACGCGGCCTTGTCCGCTCTCAGCGCAGAGGCAGATGCCCTGGCTGTGGGGCTTGGCCGGGAAACCGGTGACAGTTATACCGCCGGTGTCAATGAAGCACTGGCAGAAACGACCCTGGATGGATCCGCTGTCGCGGAGGCCATGACCCTGGCAGCGGGTGAGGCCGCGGCGGCCGGCGGCGAAAGCCTGGGCCGTCAGGTGATGGACAGTGCTGCACAGGCAGTGGCAGAAGGAAAGGAACAGCTCAGTGCAGAAACTGCCAGAGCCACGGATCCGTCTCAGTTTTCTGCCGCGGAAGCCAATGCCAAAGCGGCTGGCAGCGGGATCGGCGGGGCGATTGCACCGGAGATCTCAGCCCGAATCGGAGATGTGGAAGCCGCAGTAAAGGCACTGACTGAGGCAATTGGCACCGGATTTCTTCCTGTGGCAGACCAGCTTCGGCAGGGCATGAAAAGCGCTATGGACGCGATCCTGGAGGAGCTGGAAAAGGGTACTGCAGCGATTGAGGAAAAGATACAGTCTCTGACCGAGCGCCTTTCCGTGATGAATCCCCAGGTAACCGTGAGCAGTGCCGGAGGAATAGAGCAAGTACCGCAGCTACACATGGATACGGGAGCACTGGCTGGTGAACTGGTAAAAGGTTTTGGCCAGCTTTCCGGGAAGCTGATTGCCATCCTCCAGGCGGAACTCTCCGGCATGGATACAGCCATTACAGAGGGCGGCACAGTGCTGGCTGAAAACCTGACCGGACAGATTGCCGCAATGACTCAGATTGCCCAGACCGGCGGGGACAGTCTTCTCACACAAACCGGGACACAGATGGATCAGCTTCAGGAGCGTTTCCATCTGGGACTGGAAAAGCTCAAAAGTGATATGGAATTGGCCGTAACGACGCTGCATTCCCTCTATGTGCCGCTGGCAGACACACTTCGCCAGGACACGGACCGGATGATGCAAAGTGTGCACCAGGCGTTTGAAAACGGTGTATCACTGGTCCGGATGGCCATGCAGAACCTGGTCACCGGTCTGATTTCCACCTTTTCTCCACTGGAACAGACATTGCCGCAGAGCATGCGCAGTGCCATGGATGGACTGCAGGCGGCGCTTGAAAGCGGAGGAAGCTCGGCAACTGCGCTGGCTTCCTCAATCGCTGACCGGATCGCCTCTGCGGCAAGGTCCGGACTTGGCAGCGGCACAGGCAGCGAGATTGGACGGAACTTCATGAGCGGCATGAAGTCCGGCATTCAGTCCATGGCCGGGAGCGTTGCCAGTGCGGCCAGCACTGCGGCCTCGTCTGCCGTATCTGCCATGAAGAATACGCTCAAAATAAAGTCACCCTCCCGGGTGACGATGGAGATTGGCCAGTATATGGATGAGGGCGTTGCACTGGGGCTGTCCGGCGGGGAGATGGTCCGGTCTGCCGGGGAATCCGTGCAGCGGGCGGTGAAGACCATGACAGACATGGCCACGATTCCGGATCTGACAAGAAATGCGGTTCCGATCCGGATGGAAGGACATGCGGCCGAATACGGGGCACCGGCGCAGATGCAGATGGACCGGGCAGATGCGGCGGAAATCGCAGAAATTTTGGCGGATCGCCTGATCTCATCCGGCGCGCTGGGCGGGGATCTGTACCTGGATGGCGTCCGGGTTGGCGAACGTGTCGCGGAACCCGTCAGCCGGACGATCTCAGCAAAGACCAGGCTGACATTGCGGGGAAGGAGCGCGGCAGGTGTACTGACCTGACAGAGAAAACGTGAGAAAATGAGGGGGAGAAGCATGTTCAGATTTAATCGGATTGATCCGTCCCAGCTGGGGCGCATCCGGGTGCTCCGTGTCAGTGACCGGCCGGACCGCAGCATGGAGGTACAGCACATTTCAAGGAATGGGCATGTGCTGGCTTCCCTGCGGACCTATAAAACGCATTCTGTTGTCTGTGAGATGCTGATTCTGGGCAGATCCCGCGCTGAGGTGACGATTACACTGGAACGGCTTCGCAGATGGCTGCTGGATTCCGGAACGGCGGAACTGGAGACGGACAGTGGCCGAGTCTGTCTGGCAGAGTGTACCGGGATTTCGGCACCGGAGTATCGGGGCATAAGCGCGGGCGTCAGCGTCACGTTCATCTGCAGAAATGCGGGCAAGTCAGATCCGGATACGGACGGATTCACATTTGCCGGACGGCACGTCACCCGGGATATGGGCTGCATCTTTCTCCTGGACCGGGCAAATCCGGTGCCGGCCGTTACGCCGTACAAACTGTCTATACCGGGACTGCCGGGAACCATCCGGTACGAGGAAGTGCCGGAACCGGAGGAAAAGACCATCTCGGGGACCCTGTACCTGATGAGAAAGGCAACGGAACCGGACGGTCCTATCCAACAGGCGGAAATCATCCGTCGGCTCCGGAAACTGTCCACCTGGCTCCTGATGAACGGACGGGCCCCTCTGATCTGGGACGCGGAGCCGGACATTTCCTGGCAGGCGGAGTTCGTTTCGGCCGAGTTCGACCGGCAGGAGTGGCACAACGGACGGATTCGGGTGCAGTTTGTCCTGCAGCCTGTGGGCATTGGACAGGAAGTGTCGAGAACTGTGCAGATTTCCATGAAAGCGAATGTTCCGTGTACGCTGGATCTTACGGATCTCTTTCCGGATGGCACGGGCTATCCGGTTCCGGTAGATTTGCTCATCCGGGGAAAAAAGGGAAGCGTAGGGCGGGTAAGTGTGAACTGCACGGGAATGGCCGAGCCGTTTGTCATGGGAGACAGGAACTTTCAGATGAACACCGGTGATATCCTGCGGATCATGGGTACTGAACGGGTCGTATTTCTGAACGGAAAACCGGCGGGTATTTATGTACTTTCCGGAGACTATCCCGTCATGCCGACTGAAGATCTTTGTGTGACACTTTTGATGAATGCAGATGCAGATCTTGAAATCACCGCCCGATGCTGCCCGAGATGGGTCTGACGGGTGCCGTTCAGGAAACAGACGATTCGGGATAAACTGACTTGAAATCATCGCCGGCTGCGCATCCGTTGAAACAGTCTGTCATCACAGACCGCGATCTTATGGCGGCAGAAATGAATCCGGTTCGACAAGGAAACTGTGACAATCGGCACATAAATACTGATTCCGAGGCAATTGTTACTGCGTCAACCCTCTCATTAAGGCCGCAAGGGCAGGCGCTTTGACTGGTGAAGAGGAGATGCTCTATGAGCCGGAAATGCCGAATTCTTGACTTTATGGAGTTGGAGACTTAAAATACACATGAATGAGTGAGGAAGGCAACTCTGTTTCAGAATCTGTGAAAAGAGAGGCTTTGTCACGCAGGACAGTTTGTCAAAGCCAGCCCAGGACAAGTCGTATCAACAAAAGGCCAGCCTTGAAATTCACAAAAGAGTTGTTCTTGTTTTACAGCACCAGATTGTTAAATTCAGGTCTCAGGAAAAGCCATTTACGTTGAATGTCAAAGTTGAGGTCAGAGGAGGCGGCTGAGGATGGCAAAAAAACCGGCTAAAGGGAAGATCCCTGGTCAGGGACAGCCAATAGATGCACAAATGGATTTGTTCTGGCGTGACAACCGGAATTTTGCTGAAGTTTTTAACAAAGCGGTTTTTAATGGACAGCTCATCAATCCCAATGAGCTCGAAGATGTAAATTTAGCAGAAACCACCATACTTCGGCTTAAGGATGGGACTACGACAACCCTCAAGCAAACCAGAGATGTTGTGAAATCCTTAACATCCGGAGGTGCATGGCTGGTCATTCTTGGGATAGAGAATCAGACGCGCATTAACTATCTCCAGCCTTTTCGTGTCTGGGAGCTAAACTTTATTAATGTGGCGCGTCAGGTTGAAGAAATAAGAAAGAAGCATGAGGCAGAAAGAAAAGCAGTTCGGGAAGCCAGGGAGAAGGGCGAAAAAATCGAAGAAAGGGAATTGTCTGCAGAGGAAATCCTGAGCGGATTCTATCGGGATGATAAACTGACACCGGTAATTACACTTGTGATTTATTATGGTGAAGAGGAATGGGAGTACCCGAAAAAGCTTTCAGATCTCTTCAAAGAGACTCCATTTACCGGCTTTGCAGATGACATGCCTATGTACCTGCTGGATGTGAGGCATATGCCGAAGGAAAAGCTGGATACGTATTCCCCGGTATTAAAGCCATTCTTTGAATTCTTGATACATGAAAATTCTGATGACTTTGTAGAGTTTATAAGGGAAAATAAGGAGCGCTTTAACAATCTTCCTGAACAAACGATTGATGCACTGATCGAAATTACCCATTCGAAGCAATTGGAACAATTTAAAAAGGAGTATCGAACCC
The DNA here is from genome assembly GCA_002395225.1 of Christensenella sp. UBA4263. GTDB lineage: Bacteria > Bacillota > Clostridia > Christensenellales > Aristaeellaceae > Ventricola. Next base: position 44,993 of record DGWH01000066.1, on the reverse strand, counting down.
CGGAAGGAGGAGTTAACGTGTGTTATGGAATTGAAGCTTATGGAAGACGCCGGGAGATGGCAGGGGAGATCAAGGGGGAGATCAAGGGGGAGATAACTGGAGCTGTTAGAACGTATAAGGAGGTTGGCTTTTCTTTTGCTAATACGGTGAAGAAGATCATGACAATGTTCAAGCTTGATGAGAAAGAAGCAGAAAAGGCCGTAAAAGAACGCTGGGATGAACCGACTGAGAACAGCAGCGGGGAAAAGTAATTCGACGAGTTCCTGAAAGCCTTCCTGTCCCTGCTCCGGGATGGTATTATGAGCGGCAGGGACAGAAGCCTTTTTCTTCATCTGTGGTTATTCCCTGCGACTCCTTTATCCGCAGTGACTTGATCTTGCTCCACCGCTATTTTTTTCGGTACTCCTAAGTGAGGAGACAAAACACCTCATTGACCGTCTCAATGCCGATCTTCGCGGGGCCGTTCAGACCATTTACAGGTACGAGAACGGGGTAAAAGTGAAATGGTATATGGTTGAGATGAATCTGCCGGGGAACAGGATTGCACGATTTGCGTTCAGGCAGCTGGAGGATGGCTCCTGGATGATGAAGATGCTGTAATCCGGTTCAGAGAGGATACGGTGTCTCAAAAGTAGGCTAAAAGTAGACGGTTCAGATATCTATGCAATCCGATTCGTAGGCGATATAATAGAATCAGCAAATCCGGAGTTACATCCGGATTTTTTTATGTCTTCCCGGTCCGGACGGACCAGCGACAGGCATTTTCCCGGCAAAGTCCGGACAGGCAAAGTCCGGCAGGGAACGGAAAAAGCAGAGCAGCATGGAGGGAATGCGCAGGTGAAACCACGGGTATATGATCGGAACATGAACTTCCTCGGGACGCTGGACCGGGCCATGAACGTGAGTTTCACCCATGTCTTCAATGACCTCTGGCAGGCGGGCTTCTCGCTCCCGGTCCGGGATGAGGAAAACAGCCTCTGTCAGGGGGTGCACACCATTGTGGACATCCCGGACGGCTCCCGGTCTGCCGGCAAGTACCGGATTTCCGGAGAGCCGGAAACAGAACTGCGGGACCACGAGAGCGTCCACAGCTATACCCTCGAGCATGTTCTGGCTTTTCTCCTGGATGACCGGATTCACGGCTATCTGGAACTGGGCGGCAGCGGGATCACGACAGATGCCGTGATCCGCCGGCTGCTGGAGTTTCAGAGCACAAGGAGATGGCAGTTGGGGCAATGTGATTTTCACTACGAATTCCAGTATGCCTGGGAGAATGAGGATGTGCTGAGTGCCATCTTCTCCATTCCCGCCTGTTTCAGTGAGCCGTACCATTTCGTGTATGACACGGATACCGTGCCCTTTACCCTGCATCTTCTGCGGGGCGGCAGTGAACCGACATGTGAACTGCGGTACGGCCGCAATGAGCAGGGCATTCGCCGGGGGCGGGACATCTCCGGCCTCTGCACCCGGCTCTACTGTCTCGGGAGCGGTGAGGGGGTCAATCAGACCGGTATCACGGACGCTAAAGACAATATTTCCGGGCTTCCCTATATCGACTCGCCCAATATCAGCAAATACGGGGTCATTGCCCGGCATCTCATCGATACCAGCATCAGCAATCCGGATGTCCTGTATGAAAAGGGAAAGGCGTATCTGCAGGCACTGGAGGAACCCCAGGTCAGCTATACCATCTCCGCCCTGGACCTGTTCCGGCGGACCGGCCTTGACTGGGACCGCCTGGAAGAGGGCCGGATCATCCGGATCGTGGATCCCGGGATGGACATCGACGTGTGCACCACCATCATCGAGTTCCGGAAAGAGGATGCGGAGCGGCGGCCTCTGGAGGCACAGGTGACACTGGCCAGCCGGACAGAAACGGTATCCAGCATGCTGGAAAGGATTGCGCAGCAGAGCGCCATCCATGTCCAGTATGCCCAGGGAGCAACCAATCTGTTTCCGCTGCAGATCATGGACAATGCAGATGAATGGCATCCGGCCCGCCTCCGGTTCTATGTCCCCGAAAGCTGCCGGAAGATTAACCGTGTTCTGCTGTCATTTACGCTGTCTCCGTTCCGGGCCTATTCCACCGGCGCGGAGTCGGGCGGCAGTGACAGCCGGACCACCTCAGCCGGTGGGGAATCGACCCAGACCAGTTCCTCGGGCGGCGGCGGAACCCAGACCAGTTCAGCCGGAGGAGAAAGCACCCGGACCAGTTCCGGCGCCAGTGTCTCCAAAGGCACCACGGCACAGCGGACCGTGGTGGAGACGATTGCCACCAGCGCACCCATGCAGGAGGGCAGTGCCGGGGATATCACCGGCGGGTCAGTGGATGCACTGGGCCAGTACATGAATGAAACCGGTGCGGCCTCGGGGAATACGGGGAGCGCGGGAGAACTGAACACCGGTGCGGCCCGAAACGGAAACGGCGTCATGACGGCCACGGGTGCCGCCTCCGGGAATACCGGTGACTGCGGCGAGCTGACCACCGGCGCCGCACGGAACGGAAACGGCGTCATGACCGCCACAGGCGGCGCCTCCGGGAATACCGGGGACAGCGGTGAACTTTCTACCGGTGCCGCCCGGAACAGCAGCGGGACGATGACCTCGACCGGCAGCAGCGGCAGTCACAGTCACTCGGTCAGCACGGACAGCCACCACCACTATTTCAGCGATTCCGCCTCACTGGCCATCGGGCACACGCACTACGTTTCGGGAACCGGCAAGCAGACGGGCGGCATGTCCACCAACTACAGCAAGACGGTATCCATTGCCGGGAATACCGGCAGCAGCAGCCCCGGTGGCAGTACGGACAGCGGCGGCAGCCACAGTCACAGTATGGGGCACTGGCATACCCTGAGCGGGCATACACATTCTCTGGGCGGTCACAGCCACAGCATGGGGCACTGGCATACCCTGGGCGGCCATACACACAGCCTGGGGAGCCACACCCACCCAATGGGACACTGGCATACGCTGGATGCCCACAGTCATTCCCTGGGCAGCCATAAGCACACGATGCAGCATCAGCACCGGTTCCCGCATACCCACAATGTACGTGTAGCAGTAACGATTCCAAGCCTTGAGGTAAAACTGGAAGATCATACCCATACGGTCTCTGTACCTGCCCATACCCACAGCGTGTCTGTTCCGGCTCATTCCCATACCGTGCAGCTGCCGGCGCATACCCATGGATTTTCCCTGCCGTCGCATAAGCACGGCATTGTCTACGGGATCTATGAGGGAGGACAGGCAACATTGGTGCAGGTGGCGGTGGATGGTCAGCCACTCCCGGATTCAGCCGTGCTGGACGCCAACGGGCGGCCATTGGCTGAAATCGACGTTGTTCCGTACATGCAGATGTCCGGCGGACGGATCTCGCGGGGCACCTGGCATGAAATCACCCTGACACCGGACAAATTGACCCGCATAGAGGCCAATCTCTTTGTGCAGACCTTTGTGACCAGCTGGGCAGGAGGAAATTATTAGTGGGCCGGACACGCAGTGTCCGTAGGATGACTTTGAAAAGCAACAAAGCTGCAAAGCCGATAGACCAACCAGTTCATGAGGAGAAAAATGCATACTTTTGAAACAACCGTGTATCTGGACCGGCCGCAGGAGCCGGCGATCTGGGAAACACTGGCCGTCAGCGGAGATCACCGGGCACACCGTGTCCGGGTAAGGACGGTTCAAAACGGAACCGTTCTGTCTCTCTCGGGCGCATCTGTCTGGCTGTACTGTCTCCGGCAGGATGGCAGCTCCGTTCTTCTGCGTGGAACGGCATCAGGCGAATGGGCTGAAGCGGAACTGACCAGAGAATGTCTGGAATTGCCTGGGACGGTGACCCTGACACTCCTGATCCTCCGCTCAGATGGATCCTGCCTGAGCGCGGCACGGATGCATCTTCTGGTTCATCCGCCATATGATCCCCAGATGCCGCTTCTGGATCCGCAGAGTGCAATTCCATCCATGACGGAACTTCTCTTTCTTCTTTCAACGATGGGAGAAGCAAAGGCGGGTGCAGAATCAGCGGCACAGGAAGTGCGGGAAAGCCTTGGGGCGATTCTCGCCTCTGAGCAGGGGCGCGTGGATGCAGAGCAGCTTCGGTCAGCCGCCGAAAGTGCAAGAAAGCAGGCAGAACAGTTACGTACAGAGGCAGAGACCGGGAGAAACGAAGCCGAATCCGCCCGGGACCGGGCTGAACAGGCAAGAGCACAGGCAGAAAATGACCGTCAGAGTGCGGAAAATATCCGGAAAACCCAGGAAAATGCACGGAGTACGGCAGAAAATGCCCGAAATACCCAGGAAAATGCCCGAACCGCTGCAGAAAATGGTCGCAATGAGTCTGAATCGGTTCGGATTCAAAATGAACAAAGCAGACAGAATGCGGAACAGGCCCGGCACAGTTCGGAGCAGGAAAGGGTTAATGCAGAGCAGGCACGAAAAGAGTCAGAGGAGATCCGCGAGAGCCGCGAGCAGGAACGCATCCGGTGGGATCAGGTGCTGGATGAGAGTGAACAGAGAAGAAAAGCAGCGGAAACCGAGAGACAGGATGCCGAGCAGGAACGTCAGTCCGCGGAGAGAGAACGGAACAGGGCTGAACAAAGCCGCCGGGCGGCAGAAGAAGCACGCGCGGTGTCTGAGCAGGCCCGAACCGCTTCAGAGAGTGAACGGAATCAGGCAGAAGCGGACAGAACGAGTGCGGAACAGGCCCGAACGGTGGCGGAGCAGAATCGCGCAAAAGCGGAATCCGTGAGAATTAAGGGGGAACAGGAAAGAATTGCCTCCGCCCTGGCAAGAGATGAACGTGAGGTGGAGCGAATCCGGACAGATGAGATTTTGTCTGTGGCAGAAGCTGCGCGGGTACAGGCAGAGGCGGCACGAGCCTCGGCGGAATTGGAAAGACAGTCTGCGGAGAGCAATCGAAATCGTGCAGAACAGATTCGTCAGGAAACGGAAGAAGCACGTGCAGTGTCCGAGCAGATCCGGACTGAATCGGAGAATGAGCGGAACCAGGCAGAATCGGACAGGGCGAGTACAGAACAGATCCGGATTGCAGCGGAACAGAATCGCTCTGAAGCGGAATCTGCCAGGACAGCGGCAGAACAGGAAAGAATTGCCTCCGCCCTGGCAAGGGATGAACGCGAGGCGGAGCGAATCCGGACAGATGAGATTCTGGCCGCGGCAGAAGCTGCGCGGGTACAGGCAGAGGCGGCACGAGCCTCGGCGGAATTGGAAAGGCAGTCTGCGGAGAACAATCGAAATCGTGCAGAACAGATTCGTCAGGAAGCGGAAGAAGCACGTGCAGTGTCCGAGCAAAACCGGACAGAATCGGAGAATGAGCGGAACCAGGCAGAAGCGGACAGAGCGAGTGCAGAACAGACCCGAATCTCAGCGGAGCAGAATCGGGCAGACGCCGAATCTGTGAGGACAGAGGCTGAGCAGGAAAGAATCGCAGCCACTAGAATCCGGGATGAACGCGAACAGGAACGCCTGGAAACAGACCGGATTCTGGCAGAATCAGAAGCAGCCCGGAAAGAAGCGGAAACTGCCAGGGCATTGTCTGAGCAGGAACGCCGGCAGGCGGAGGCGGAACGGAAAAGTTCAGAAACGAGCCGGGTGCAGGCAGAATCTGCCCGGGAACAGGCAGAGACAGAACGAATCAATAACGAACACACAAGAGACGAGTCGGAAACGGCCCGTCTCTTTTCTGAGTCTGAAAGAAAAGATGCAGAACTGGCCCGGGCATCTGCCGAAGCGGAACGGGACAGGGCCGAGGCCGGGCGCTGCGAGGCTGAAACGCTTCGGGCCGAACAGGAACGGATCCGATCCGAACTGGAACAGCAAATCCGGGAGAATGAAACGGAGCGGGAAAACCAGGAACAGGTCAGAGCTACTGCCGAGCAGGTACGCCTTCAGGCAGAGCAGAACCGGTCGGAATCCGAGCAACAGCGGAAAGAAGCGGAGACAGACCGTGCGGAAGCAGAAAGTGCCCGAAAGAATGCAGAACTGGAACGGGTTCAGCAGGAAAAGGACCGCGGAGATGCGGAACAGGTGCGGAGCCAGGCCGAGCAGGCCAGGACCCTGGCTGAACAGGGAAGGGCGGAACGGGATGACCGGATAGAGGCATCAGAAACGGCTCGTGCTGCAGCAGAACAATCCCGGGCCAGTGCAGAGCAGGCGCGCTGTGAAGCTGAGCTGGCCAGAGATGCAGCTGAGGGAGAACGGGATATTGCCGAAACTGCCCGAGCAGTTGCAGAACAGGCCAGAACCCTTTCAGAACAGTCCCGGCAGGAACAGGAAGAGACGAGAACTGCAGCGGAACAGGAACGGACCATGGCCGAGCAGGACCGGCAGGCAGCTGAAGCATCCAGAGTAACGGAATCATCCAATGCCCTTGAGGCGGCCAGTACCGCACTCCGGAATGCCAGAACGGCTATTGAAGAAACGGAAGCCTGGCAGCATGTATCGGTCGAGGTTGAAACCGGGAAACCCGGCGGTGAGGCAGAGGGAACGCTGAACCGGGTTGAGTCGGGCATGTGTTTCCATTTTGTGATTCCTGCGGGCAGGACGGGTGCGGTGCCAGAGGTGGAGATTGGGACGGTGACGACGCTGGATTCAGATGAGTCCGCGTTTATCCGTATTGAGGGCACGCCGGAACATCCCATTCTGAACCTGGGACTTCCAAGAGGACTGCCCGGAACCGGCAATGTGAGTACGGTGAACGGCCTGGGGCCGGATGATTCGGGAAATGTTCAGGTCCCGGTGCCGGAACTGACCGTCATGGACCGCGAAACAATCGAGCGCCTGACCGCCCTTCAGGACTGGACGTAAATCGGGGAAAAAGCCTTGCGCAGGGCTTTTACCATAGAAGGCAGAGCGGCATATGGGCTTTGCCGGACAAGTAACCGCAGCAGATGCTGCATCGGGCAATGCCCGGGGCGGGGCCTCAGGCTGTCAGAGACAATGCAGGAGGCCCGGAAAAGGAGAAACCATGTCGAAATATCTTGATTTTACCGGACTGGGACGTGTACTTTCCAAACTGACCGGACTGCTGAGCGGAAAGGTCGACAAGGTGGAAGGCAAGGGGCTTTCCACCAATGATTATGATGCGGCGGCAAAGGGCCTGGTAGACAAGCTGGCCACGGCAGATGCCAATGGCGGCACCCTCATGACCACGGAACAGGCGGCCAAGCTGGCAGGCATTGAGGCTGGCGCAAACCTGTACCAGCATCCGACGCATACCGCCCACGCATCCGGCCTTTACAAGGTCACCGTGGATGAGTCTGGCCATGTGAGCAGTGCGGTTGAGGTGGTGAAAGCGGACATCACCGGCCTCGGGATTCCGGCACAGGATACCACCTATAATGACGCAACGAATTCCAGCGCAGGTCTCATGAGCGCGGAGGACAAGGCCAAGCTGGACGGCGTGGCCACGGGCGCCAACAACTACACGCTGCCGGCGGCAACCCAGCAGGATCTGGGCGGTGTGCGTGTCGGGTCCGGTCTGAACGTGTCAGATGGCACGCTCTCCGTACCGGGAATGGGTGCTGCCAGCGCCAGTGCGGCCGGAACAGCCGGTCTGGTTCCGGGCGCAGCCATGGGCGACCAGGGAAAATTCCTGCGTGCGGATGGCACCTGGGCAGATCCGGCCAACACGGAGTACAGCGCGGCCACATCTTCGGCAGCCGGCCTCATGAGCTCCACGGACAAGGCCAAACTGGATGCTTTCGGGAATGCGGAGGATTATGCCCTGAAGAGCGATATCACCAATGTGTACCGCTATAAGGGCAGCGTGGCCACGGTGGCGGCTCTGCCGGCAAGCGGAAACACGGTCGGCGATGTCTATGATGTGCAGGAGCGGGGGATCAACTACGCCTGGGACGGAACGAAGTGGGATCCGCTGGGTGAGCTCTTTGCGCTTGAGTCCATTTCCAATGAGGAGATCGACAGCCTCTTTGTGTAAGTAGGCGTGACAGTTTGTGAAGGCGGCATTCCGGGTGAATCCTGCCATTGCAGCTGACAGGCCCTGAAACCCAGACGGGAGACGGCACTGCCGTCTCCCGTTCCCTTTTTGGAGATAGTGCAATGTGAAGAACCGGTGCCGAAAGACCCGGTATCGGTAAGAGAGGAGGCGGAACATGCAGTTGGATGAAAACGGACTGCGGGTACTGGTCCGCTGGCTCCTTGAGCAGCTTGGTGAAAAGGTGGATGCGGTTCCGGGGATGGGACTGAGTCAGAACAGCCTGACGGATGCGGACCGTCTGATTCTGGATGGCCAGTATGATGGTTCCGGTCCTGGCCTTGTTCCGGATGGACAGGAGGCAGCACCGGAGACCTATCTGCGTTCAGACGGGACATGGGCGCCGGCAGGCGTACAGAGTGACTGGGAGGAATCCGCGGCAGAAAGTCCGGCATTCATTCAGAATCGTCCGTTTGGCAGAACACGCTTTATGGTGATTCCTCTTCAGGCACTGGTGACAGACGGCACCGGAACGGCCAATCCGAACGGGGATGCGTCGCTGGTGCCGGAGGAGGGGGAACTGCGGACGGAGTTTGACGGGCAGCAGTTTACCCTGCCCCTGCAGCCGGAATATAACGCAGCCGGGATCCTGATCTGTATTCGTGCCGGAAACCGGTATTTTGAAACCGGAAATCGGGCAGACAGCACCGGGGAGCCATTCTGTCTGATTTTCTCGGCTTCCGGTATCCGGCTCCTGACAGATGCCGGCAAGGTACACCGGATTCAGGCAGAAGTGGAAATCCTGCGTATACTGGATGCTGAGTGGGTCGGCATGGACATGGATCCCATTACGGATACGGAAATCGACCGGCTGTTTGCCGGAGCAGTAGATCAGGTTCACATGGGAGGCTGAACATGGACAGGAACGATAAGAATCTGCTGGATGACACCGGTCGGGAAATGGTCAATGCGCTGCGCAGAATTGCCGGGGTGATGACCGGACAGATGCCGGAGATGGAGAAGATCAACTACAGGGACAATAATTTCAACCTGCTGGACAAGACCGGAAAGAAGATTGTGGCCGGACTGGAAGCGATTGCCGATTCGGTGACCGCATCCGGTCCGGCAGTACCGGCAACGGAGGAACACAGCGGCCTCATGAGTGCCGAGGACAAGGCGAAGCTGAATGCCTTTGGCCCTGCCAACACCTACCTGACCGTGGATATGCTCATGGCCATGGGCGCGGCCGTGGTGGATACTGAGGACGAGCTGCCGGAGGCTGTGCTGGGACAGCTGGCCCTGGTCCGGGCGGACAATGGTCTGCGGATTTATAACGGAGAGGACTGGCAGATCCTTGCGGAACCCGGGATGACGGAGCAGGACATTTTGCAGATCATCCGGGAGGAATCTGAGGCGATTGAGGAACCGTAGGACCAGATCGTGACTGAGGGGGAAGGAACAGGATGGCTGTACTGGATGAAAGCGGGCTGGGGGTTCTGTGGGAACGAATCTGCGCACAGATCCGGCATTTCTTCTCGAAGCTGATGCCGGGTGGGATTATGATAACCGATTCGGATGGAAAACCGGCCACATCAGCGGCTTTCGGCGTCCGTCAGGAACGGGAGATGATCTATGAAGGGACTGTGGAGGCAGGTACAGGCATTCCCATGGGAACAGGGACGGAGACCCTGTTTGTGAACATGCCGGAGGAAGATCTGTCGCAGGCACTGGATCTGGATAGAATCGTGCAGTCCATCGACGGGCAAAGCAGGACATTTCTTCGCCGGCATTATGGAAATGATCCGGCGCAGGATCCCTGCATGCTGTTCGGGAATACCAAATATTCAGGTCTGGGCATCCCGGCCTGCAACAACCAGGCAGACACGGGCGAAGAGGGAATGATCTTCTATAAGGGCGGCATTCTTGGTGTCGTTCTCCCGGACAGCGATGCCCACAGCCTCTGGATTGGCAGGGAAAACGCGGCCCTGACAGTGGATGGAATCCCGGAAATGCCGAATGATCTGGTGACGCTGGGGTATTATCAGGCGCATTTGCCGGCGGCAATGGGGGAGGGCAGAAACAGCCTGATTCAGCAGACAGGCCTTGCCAGCGCGGATGGTGAGGGGGCGATGGCCGTGAATGCAGGCAAGGCAGGCGGGTGGATGTCATTTGCAGCCGGAAGCGGTACAGCCGGCGGTGAAAATGCATTTTCTGCCGGAGCTGGAACAGAGGCATCCGGACGGGGAGCGGTGTCCGTTGGCATCGGGACAAAAGCATCCGGCAGCGGCACGGCTGCCTTCGGAAACGGGACCGTTGCCCGTGGACGTAATGCAGCAGCTTTGGGAAACGGAGCCGTTGCGGCGGGACAAGACCAGGTCGTCTTTGGCCGTTTCAATCTGCTGGATACGCAGGAAGAATTTGTGGAAGTAGCGGGAATCGGCCAGGGAGGTGCCAGGGCCAACGGACGGACCCTGGACTGGAACGGCAATGAATGGCTGGCCGGATCGCTTGAGACGGATGCCCTGATCCTCCGCGAGGCGGACGGAAGCAGAGTACGGATCACCGTCCGGTCCGGTCAGCTGGCAGTGGAGCCGGTGAGTGAATAGGCACAGTGAGGCTTATTGAGGAGGAAAAATGGGATATCTTAATTTTGCAGGTCTTTCGCGGTTTCTTGGGAAGATCAAGGAACGGCTGAACGGGAAGGTGAACATCCATCAGGGGGCGGAAAATGAGGAATGCTACCTGGTAGTGGATGCCAATGGGGATCTGGCGCTCCGTGATGTGCCCCTGACTCTGGGAATTCCTTCTGAATATGATCGGTTTGGCGTGGTGCGCATAATGAGTGATAACCGTGCGGAAGACGTCTATTCCGTCAGCTATGCGGAGGAAGGAGCGGAATTTGAGCCTGACTGCACCTATGCCGGATCTGTTCATATGTATGGTGCAAGCGATGAACACGTGAGTGATATAGACCTGGCCATGTACGTGGAAACCCGTGCGGGAACGGACAGGCTTGTTTTTTATAATCACATCCTGATGCCGGGCGGTATTTTCTTTTTTATCTGGGAGGTGAACCTGACGGAGGACTATGTACGAATTGTGTTTTCCACCAGTGACAGAATCACAACAATTGAGTCGTTGTTTACATCCGGTACGGTGTCAAGACTGGATTTTATCATACGGAAGGTTCAGAAAGAGCCGTGGTAATGTTGTTTACAGGAGGTGAAGGGAATGATTCGGGCAGCAGAGGCAATTGCAGTCGGACGGAGCATGATGGGCACACCTTACTCCACCTATGACTGCATCAATTTCATTAAGGCAATACTTCGGAAAGCACAGGGCGGGGAGAAAAAGTATCAGATCGCAGGAACCAACTCCCTGTGGCGTTCACGGGATCTGGTGAGCCGGCAGGAAAACCTGAACAATCCGATTCCCGGGATGCTGGCCTTTAAAGTCAGCGGAGAGGATGTTCATCATGTCGGCCTCGTCACCGGCCCGGCAACCGTCATCCATTCCTCATCTGCAAAAGGGTGTGTGGTGGAGACAAACCTGCTGAATGGACAATGGGCCTATCTGGCCCGGCACCGGCT
>DGWH01000066.1:32920-33308 GCA_002395225.1 Christensenella sp. UBA4263 | reverse complement strand
GGACAGAAACATGGCCATTGTGGCAACGGAAACCTCAGGTCTCCGGCTTCGGGCAAAACCGGTGAATGGATCTGTGCTGATGGAGATCCCGAAAGGCGCACCGGTGACCATCCTTGAAGACGGCGAATGGCCCAAGGTGGTGTATGAGGGCAGAACGGGTTATGTGTCGGGTCAGTACCTGATGCGTTCAGGCGCGGGAAAACAGACAGAATGGAGTGAAACGGGAGCGAAAGGGTTGATTGTGCCGGAAGAAGGACAGAGCATGACAACGCTCATTTCAGCAGATGGTCAGATCGTGACCCTGATGGGCCGCTGGAGAATTGCGGATGACTGAGCAGCTATAAACAGGACCGACTGTCTGGGGAGGACTGGGCCGGACGCAGGGCGT
>DGWH01000066.1:32673-32861 GCA_002395225.1 Christensenella sp. UBA4263 | reverse complement strand
GACGCAGGGCGTCCGTTTGTGATGTATGGGGATTGAAAGAGGAGCGGGGCCGATAGACAAAACCGCATGTCTGGGGAGGACTGGGCCGGACGCAGGGCGTCCGTTTGTAATGATTGTGGATTGAAAGAGGAGCGGGGCCGATAGACAAAACCGCATGTCTGGAGAGGACTGGGCCGGACGCAGGGCGT
>DGWH01000066.1:32452-32614 GCA_002395225.1 Christensenella sp. UBA4263 | reverse complement strand
GACGCAGGGCGTCCGTTTGTGATGTTTGTGGATTGAAAAAGGAGCGGGGCCGATAGACAAAACCGCATGTCTGGGGAGGACTTGGCCGGACGCAGGGCGTCCGTTTGTGATGTTTGGGGATTGAAAGAGGAGCGGGGCCGATAGACAAAACCGCATGTCTGG
>DGWH01000066.1:2127-32392 GCA_002395225.1 Christensenella sp. UBA4263 | reverse complement strand
GAGGAGGAAAAATGCAGAGCTATCTGACGATGAACAACTTTGAACTGGCGCTGGTGATTATTCTGGCGGTCTGCTGGGGAATCAGCATGTTCCTGAATGCCAGAAGCGGACTCCGGAAAGCCCGGCAGGAAAACATGCAGCCCATTACGGATCTGCAGGAAAGGACAAGTACTCTGCAGAAACAGATGCAGAGTCTTGAAAGCCGGATCCTGGAGATGGAAGGAAGATCGGACATCTATGGGGACAAAATGACGCTGGTTTTGCGCTCGCAGCTGTCGATTCTTTTCCATCTGGTGAACGGCAATTCGGTGGATAAGCTGAGGCAGTCGCTGCAGGAAATCAATGAATATCTGGTCAACAGATAGAGCAGCGTGCGGGCTGTCCGGAACGGACCGGACCGGATGATCCGGACAAGGAGAGCTGCCCGGGAGATCACGGTGAAACATGGAGGGATAAATGAAATTCGGAGAGAATTACATCCAGTTTTCCAAAATCATGGTGCTCATTGCCCTGATTGCGGTCACATTGCTGGCAGTATTGGGGCTGGTGGGCATGGTCCTGGCAGAGGAGTATGAACAGCTTCCCGGTCTTTTTACCCATTATACGGATTTCGCTTCGGTCGTTTTCGTCGCGTATTCCGGAAATTCAGTGGCAGAAAAATGGCTGGTAGCCGGGCATCCGAAAGAAAAAAGAGAAGGGGAGAGCTCCGGCTGATGATCCATTGCCGGATACAGGGTCCGGAGAGACCCGGAGTGGCAAATGGCCAATAATGAAACGGAGGATGAGTAAATGGAGAACCTGATCGATCTTACACCGCTTTTTGTAGTGATTCTCTCCGTCCTGATGACCGTTCTGGCCACCAAAGGCATTCAGGCGGTGCGTGAGCGGATGGATGCGGATCAGCAGGAGATGCTTCGGACCTGGGTGCATATCGCGGTTTATGCAGCAGAAAAGCTGTATGGGGCAGGCCACGGCGCGGAGAAACTTGCATATGCGAAAAAACTGCTGGAAGAGCAGGGATTTACGCTGGATGTGGAGACACTTGAGGCGATGGTGAACGCGGAGATTCAGGAGATGCTGACAAAGGTCTGAAAACAGGAAAAGGAGAACAAAATGAAGGAGATTAAGTGGGTGCAAACGGCGGACGCGCTGCCGCTGGACAGGTTCCGCCCCCATCCGCGGAACCCCAAAATACACAGCGCAGAACAGCTTAAACATATCCGGAACAGCATTCTGACGTTCGGGTTTCTGGACCCGATCGGCATCTGGGGAGAGGCACAGGTGGTTGAGGGGCACGGGCGTCTTGAAGCACTGAAGCAGCTGGTCCGGGATGGACAGATCCGGATTCCTGAAAAAGGGGTCCCCGTGATTCACCTGGACCATCTGACGCCGACAGAGCGGGATGCGTATATGCTTGAGCATAATCAGGCAACCATGGAAACTCCGTGGGATGAGGCGACCCTTGCGGAACTCCTTTCAGGGCTGGAGGAAACCCTGGACATGGAGGGACTCTTCGGTTTCGGTGAGGGTGAGGGGCCGGATATGGATAAGCTCATTCCGCCGGAGATGCCGGGGGAGATGGAGGAGGAAGGGTTTAAGCTGCTTGTTGAATGCAAAGATGAGGAGGAAATGCAGGCCGCGGCGGATCAGCTCAGATCAATGGGGATTCTCTGCCGGCCAATGGCAGGAGGATAAGAGAAATATCCCCGGAAAGGAGCAGTAAGACATGGAGCGAACGGTGACCGGCAGAGAGAACGTGGAAGCGGAAATGAACCGCGTGGAGATGGATAAAAACATGTTTGAGGTGTACTGTCAGCTGGCCTGTTCGGAACAGGATATCTGTGACCTGTTCGGCGGTGTGGATCACAACACACTGGATGAATGGTGCCAGAAAACGTACGGGATGGCCTTTGAACAGATTTACCGCAAGAAGGTCAGTCCGGTGAAGCTTGCTCTTCGAAAAAATCAGCTGCTGCTCTCCAAGACCAGTTCCATGATGGCTATTTTTCTCGGGAAAAACATGCTCGGACAGAGCGACCACCCGGAGCCGCCGGTGGGAGAGAATATTATCCGGGAGTCCAATGAGCAGATGCTGGCCCTGGCGGACCTGATTAACCGCCCGCTTCCGGTACGGACGATTGAACAGCTTTCGGCCGGAGAGGAGACAAAGGCGGAGGCGGGGGCCAAACAGGGGACGCCGGGCGCTCCGGCGGGCGGGCAGAAAGAAACAGCAGCAGGTGGCCAGAGGGCACCGCAGAAAGGGGAAAGAGGATGATCAGCTATGCACCGCTGACGGAGGACCAGGCAAGGTATATTGCGGATTCCAGGGAAAGCTGGCTGAATGTGGCGGAGGGCGGAAAGCGTGCCGGGAAGAACATCATCAACCTCATCGCCTGGGCGTGTGCGCTGGATGTTCATCCGGATAAGCTTCATCTTTGCGGCGGCGTCAGCACCGCCGCGGTCAAGATGAACATTATCGACAGCAACGGATTCGGCCTGATGCACATCTTTGCCGGGCGCAGCCGGATGGGCAAGTACAGGGGGAGAGAGGCACTGTTCATCCAGTCGGTGAACGGGGAAAAAGTGGTCATTATCGCCGGCGGAAAGAAGGCGGATGATGCCGCCAGGATCAAGGGAAACAGCTATGGAAGCGTTTATGTGACAGAGGTCAATGAATGTCATCCCAGCTTTATGAAAGAGTGCATTGACCGGACACTGGCCTCAAGAAAGAGGCAGATTTTCTTTGACCTGAACCCCAAGCCGCCCTCTCACTGGTTCTATTCGGAGTTTCTGGATTATCAGGATGACCTCAAGCGCCGGGGAGTGAATCCGGGATACAATTACGGTCATTTTACCATTCTCGGCAATCTGTCCCTTGGGGATGAGCAGCTGAGGCGGGAACTGGCCAAGTATGACCGTTCCAGCCTGTGGTATCAGTCAGACATTCTGGGACTCCGGACAGCCGCCAGCGGCCGGATTTATTCCTCCTATGATGCCTCGAAGATGGTTCTGGACCGTACGGTGACATTCAATACCCGCTACCTTGAAATGGCCGTCGGGGTGGATGTGGGCGGAACAGATGCCACCTGTGCCACGCTGGTCGGCATGACACAGGGATGGAAGAATGTGGTGCTGGTGGATGGGGTCTATGACCGGCAGGGAATCTCCGACAAGATGACGGAGGCCCGGTATGCGCAGATGATTGTTGAGCGTCTCCTGCTGTGGTCGAGGCAGTTTCCCCAGCTGAGCCGGGTTTATGTGGATTCTGCTGCCAAACTGTTCCGAACGGCACTGAAGGAGGAAATCATCCGCAAGGGGCTGGGAAGGATTGCCATTCATGCATTTGACAAGTCTGACGGAATCAATGCCCGGATCGAACTGACCTGCATGCTTCAGATGCAGGGACGTTTTTTCGTCTCACAGCAGCTGCACCACTGGCAGGAAGCCTATCAGATGGCCACCTGGGATGAACATGCATACGAGCAGGGCGAATGGGCAAGAACGGATAACGGCAGTTACCCGGTGGACTGCCTGGACAGTGCGGAATATGCCTTCTATCCCTTTGCCCGAATGCTGGAACGGACGCAGCCCCAACTGGAGTAGTGCTGTCCGGCCAGGTCTGGCCGGAACCAGACATTGGGGAACCGGACAGTTCCCGGAATTCTATGACGCTGACACGGCGAAAGGCTGACCCGAAATGCACGGGTCAGCCTTTTTTTATTTACAGCAGACCGGCAGAAAATGCTCTCCCGCTGTGTGTATTTGGAAGCGAAAACGGATTAAATCATCCGCCCTCCGCTCAGGGCATCCGCGTAACAAAAAGTAACCTTTCACAAGAACCCGCAGATGCAGTATAATCCGGTTATCAGGTACTTTTTGTCCATGTTGACAATGACCAACAGAAAGGATAGATCGGTTTTGTTGTTGGATGTCATTATTATAATCTGGATATCCGTTTTTTACATGCGCTTTATGAGAATGCTTTTTACAGGCAGACGTTCTTTCATTTTGTGTACAATACACTGATCATCACGGTTGAGATTTCCCTGCTTCATCTGATCACAGGAAGACTGAAAAAGAATATTGATTTCTTCGATTTTTGCGGAAGGAATCTGACGAAGATTTATGTGGTGCAGTGGATGATCATCGGGTGGATGAGCTCCTTCAATTCGTATCTGCATTTTGAACCTGGCTTAGAAATGTCGATCGTGACCGGCTTTGCGATTACCGGTGTATCCATTCTGATTGCAAAACTTCTTCCCCGCTTTAACCTGTGAAGGTGCTGAAACAAGGTGCCTGATCCCTCATGGTTGTACCTGTGAAGGCTGGATCTACGCCCTGAATGGCTAGGAGGCGGGTGTACATGCCGGTCAATTCACTCTGAAGGTTGCTGGAAAGATACATGGTGCTTCTGTTGTCTCTTCTATCCTCCGGAGGTCAGTTGAAGATCAGCAGCGGTAGAAATACTCTGGAAAACAGATTCTCTATAAGCAGCAGATCTGAGATTAGCAATATGCTTAAGGTTCTCTTTTTTATGAGTGTGGTGGATTAACGCGAGAGCAGTTTGTGGAAGAAACTGCTCTTTTACTTCACCTGACTTGCCGGTATCGCTTTTATGAGCGGCAACTGGTCTCTTTTTTTGATTGTTGTGCGAGTTTACGAGCATCAGTGACTTTCGGTCATGCTGCATTTCCTGCACTCATATTTAGAAAACTGCCACTTTTGCGACAACTCCGCGCCTTTGAGGACTTTGTCGGCCATTTTTCGTTACGACGCTATCTGAGCCTGAATACAACAAAATGCCGCTTTTGCGGCATGGACACTTCTCTTTCATCGGTGATGTGCTGTCGGTGTATGCACTGTTTCCTGTCCCGTTTACACGGCAGGTATGATTTTTATGCTGTATCCTCAGCAACAACCAGTATCTTCTGTATTCATGTACCAGTTCCGTATCAGGGATCTGGCAGAAATGTGAACCGGCAGAGTATTGTCGCTGGCATTCGGATGATGTGTTGGAGAATGAATAATTATTTTTTGCGATTGTCTACTACACCTTTCACTGACATTTCGGGGAGAAGCTTTACTGGTTATCATTTTGATTCAAAAGTCACCTCCGCGGGGCGTTGTCCTATGTTGCATAACTGAAAAAAGACGGCATAATTCACGGTAGAATGACAAAGAACAGAAATCAGGAGACAGGCAAATGAAAGTGCATGAGTATCAGGCTAAAGAAATACTGCAGAAATGTGGAATTGCCATTCCTGAACAGATCGTGGCTTTTTCCCCCGCCGAGGCCAGGGCGGCTGCGGATCATTTCCCGAATGGGTGTGTTGTAAAAGCACAGGTCCATTCCGGCGGGCGGGGAAAAGCCGGCGGCGTGGTGATCTGCAGCAGCCCGGAGGAAGCTGAGCGGGCGGCAGATGCGCTGATTGGCAGGAAACTGGTGACCCGTCAGAGCGGACCGGAGGGCCTGGTTGTCCCGGCAGTCCTTCTCACGGAAAAGGTCGACATCGACAGAGAACTCTACCTTGCCCTTGCGATTGATACCGTCCGGGCAGAGGTGGTCATCATCGCCTCTCCGAACGGCGGAATGGAAATTGAGGAAGTGGCGGCAAAACATCCGGAACAAATCGTGCAGATCCATCCGGGGCGGTCTCTGGCGGGGGCAGATGTTCGGGTCCTGGCAGACAAATGCGGACTGGATGAAACACAGCGGGTTAAGCTGCGGGACATCCTGTCGGCGCTGCTGGATTATATGAGGGAAAAGGATGCGACACTGATTGAGATCAATCCGCTGGGCATAGTCCGGGGGCAGCTGATGGCGCTGGATGCCCGGATGACCTTTGATGAAAATGCGCTCTTCAGACATCCGGAGCTGAAAGAACTGGAAGATCTGACACAGATTGATCCGCTTGAACGGCGGGCCCGTGAAATTGGCCTTGAATATGTCAGACTGGATGGTGATATTGCCTGCCTTGTCAACGGTGCGGGTCTTGCCATGGCCACCATGGATCTCATCCATGGCTATGGCGGGAAACCGGCGAATTTTCTGGATGTGGGCGGCGGAACCAGTGCGGAAAAGATCACGGCTGCCTTTGAACTGCTCATGGATGATCCCAGAATCAAATCCATCTTCGTCAATATCTTTGGCGGAATCGTCCGGTGCGATCTCGTTGCGGAGGGACTTGTACAGGCACTCAGGAAAACCGGTCTGTCCGTTCCGCTTGTGGTCAGGCTGCGCGGAACCTGCGAAGCAGAGGGCCGGGCCATTCTTGACAGGGCGGGGCTTGTACGGGTCACGGAGGATCTTACGGAAGCGGCCCGAATGGCCATTTCCTGTGCAGGAGGCAGCAGATGAGCATACTGATCAACAGGAACACACGGGTTCTGGTGCAGGGAATAACCGGAAGGCAGGGTACGTTCCATACCCGGGCAATGCTTGATTACGGGACGAAGGTCGTCGGCGGGGTCTCTCCGGGAAAAGGCGGACAAGACTGTCAGGGCGTTCCCGTATATGACACGGTACGTGAGGCCGTTGAACAAACCGGCGCGAATGCCAGCGTGATTTTTGTCCCGGCCAGATTTGCCGCTGACGCGGTGCTTGAGGCAGTGGAGGCAGAGGTGGAGCTTTGTGTCTGCATCACGGAGGGGATTCCGGTTCACGACATGATACGGGTGAAACAGGCGCTCAAAGACAGCAAAACGGTCCTCGTGGGACCCAACAGTCCCGGCGTAATTGTGCCGGATGAAGGCAAAATGGGAATTATCCCCGGGAATATCTGTCAAAAGGGACATGTGGGGATTGTATCCCGGTCAGGAACGCTGACCTATGAGGCGATTTATCAGCTGACGGCGTGCGGCATTGGCCAGTCGGCGGCGATCGGCATAGGCGGGGATTCCATTCGCGGAATGACATTTGTCGATGCCCTTGAACGGTTTCATCTGGATGATGACACACATGCCGCCGTGTTGATCGGTGAAATCGGGGGAGCGGAGGAGGAAAAGGCGGCGGAATGGATCAGTGCCCATCCGGATTTCCCGGTATTCTTCACCATCAGCGGCAGAACCGCACCGCCGGAAAAGCGCATGGGTCATGCCGGGGCGATTATCCAGGGCGGACGCGGGAATGCGAAAGAGAAGATTGATGCCCTGGAACAGGCAGGGGCGGTTTATGTACAGACCGTTGACCGGATTGGAAAGGCTGTGCAGGAAAGGCAATAAACAGCACTAAACGAAAGGAAGATCTGCCATTTTCTGCAGATCTTCCTTTTTTCAGCCTGTAAAGTTTGCACGCGGCAATGATCAGGACATACGATATCAGACAGTCCCTTCATACAGGACTTTATCGCCTATCCGGAGCCGCTCGACTCCCGGTTCTTTCTTCCTGTTGAAGTTAAAACTGAGCAAATACCCCGTATTCAGATTCCAGTAGTCAAGGTATCCGATCAATTGCTTCTCACCTTCAGCGTTATACCTCTCCCCATGCCAGATCTTCAGTTCGATGATATATCTTCTGCCCAGATAGTGAATCACAAGATCCGTTCTTCTGTAATCCCGCAGCTGTTCCTCTGCGCTATAGGTTCCTGTTCCGTTAATAATCCCGGCAACATAGGTAATGAAGCGTTCCCGTCCCTCTTCTTCAAGAAACTTCTCTGTATTGTCTTTATGAATCCTGTTATGCTCCCTGATAAAATGATCCATGATCTTCGGGATATCAAGTCCGCCGTCTTCATCGATGAAGGTCTGTTTCATTCCGGCTGCGATCTGTTTCAGATCGTTATTCTTATCACTTTCGCCAATGAAATGTGTATACAGGAGCATCTCAAATATCCGGTTTGAAACAGCTACCGTATTGTGGTTATTTCGGATGAAACCATACATAAATAACTGCTGCTGCTCTTCATCATAGGGAAGCCAGGCAAATGTTTCTCCGCGCATCAGGATAGCCCGGAGTTTTTTGCGAAGTTCGGGATAATTCGTGAGCTTCCCTGTAAGTGACTCAAACAGCGAATTATTCGGCTCTGAAAGAATCTTCTTTACCGCTTCATCTACACCGTACAAAGTCCAGGCATCATGCAGTGTCTTAAACACGCCGGGGACAAAATCAGTATCGATTTTCTGACAGATTCTGCTCACAAGATACGGATACCCATTTGTATATTCGCGGATGGATTTTGCGATCTCTTTCGTATCCATCCCGGTGTGATGGTCCGCTTCATACTCATCCAGCATTCCCATGATCCCAGTCTCAGACAGACTCATGTCGAGTTCAAAGTCTGCTGCGATATTCCACGGGCTGTTGACCTTATGCGCATCATCAGGGCGAATCTTGCTCTTGAGATGCTTTACATCCGTTACGCCGGCAAGGATGACGGAGTGAAAAGTAACGGCACCTTTTTCTTCGCGATCCAGATAATATGACCGAAGCTGCCCTAAAAAATCCAGAAAAACCTGATTGTTTGTTGCCGTATCCACCTCATCAATGATAAGCACAACCGGCTTCACTGATAACGCGCACCAATCAACTAATGCATCGAACAATTCATCCAGCTTTGCTTCATTTGTTTCTCTGTTTAAAAATCCTTCAATCTGCTTCAGACTTTCTTCGGAAATATTCAATCCATACCTGGTCTCTCTTTTTAATAATCTTGAAAAAGCCTTAACGAAGGATTCTTCTGTGGCAAATCCTGCACTCGATATTTTTTCAAAGGAAATGCTTGCCACATCGTATGTTTTCTCCAACGCCTTTCTTAATGCACTTAGCGTTGTCGTCTTCCCATACTGCCTTGCCCGGTTGATCGTGAAGTATTTCCCGGCATCAACCAGCTTCTTTATCTCCTTTACTCTTTCGGACAGATCGACCATATAATGCTTTGACGGGATGCACACAGCTGTCGTATTAAATTGTTTCATCCGCAGCACCTCCCTTCAGATGGAAAAATCATAATTGGAATTTTATCATTCCGGGCAGCAATAATCAATGCAGTTCCGGCTATTCCCATTCTTCTGTGCATCCGGTGCTCCATTTCATTGAGAGGATTCTGAGCATCAACAGGAATTCGCGAACGGTTTATGGTATCATAAACAGTACCAGATACAATCTTTCTGCGTACTTGATTATGAGTGAAGACCATGTATAATAAATATACTGTCCGCAAGCGAGGGATCGGGCCCGACGCGCTGCGTCGGTTTGGCAAAGGTGAGCACCGGAAACTGGCGGTGCCCAAAGACCAGGTCACTGCTCATAAGAAAAATGGTCCTGTCGAGCAGCGACAGTTTGCTGAATCTGAGGTATGGCAAAGCAGCTCCGGAAAAGATCAACATTGAGGAGGCACGGGGATGGAACTCTCAGACATGACGGCATATGCCGCGGAGAAATACCGGATACAGGAACAGCATAAATGGACGGAGTTTCCGGGTTTTTCGGTTTTGTGTCACCCGCAGACCGGGAAATGGGTCGCTCTTCTGATGCGTCATTGGAATAAGGATTCTGGCAAGGAGATTCAGCGCTGCGATCTGAAATGCGGCAGCAGTGAGCAGTTTGAGCGGTCGTACCTGACAGCACCCTTCCGGATGCATGGAGAGAACTGGCTTGGCGTTTGCTTTGATGATCGAACAGAACCGCAGATTGTCTTTGAACTGCTGGACCGGGCAATTGCTCTGGAAAACCCCCATGGTGCTGCCATTGTCCTTGAGGCAAAGGATTCACCCCGGGGGACGGACTATCAGGAGACGCCGCTTCCTTTTTCGGACAGCAGCAGCCAGCCGGCCAGGGAACGGCCGCCGGAAAAGCTTCGAATAATGCGTCACATGTTTGAGTATGATCAGGAAGATATGGAAATCCAGGCGAAAAATTTCTACCGGCAGGCGGTGTTCATGGAGGATTTTGAGGATGACAGTCGGTGGCCCGGCGGGGAATTTGCCCGTCCGATGCCGACCTATCAGGATCTGACGACGAGGCAGCTTCGCGGGTATTTTTCCTGGCGGACCGAAGTACGCAGGGGACACTTTACGCCGATTCCCGCTTCCGTGGCAACCATTTATGTCTTTGAACTGCTGAACGGCGTCGGTGCGGACTCTCCGGAGGATGTGCTTGAAAAGCTGCAGGCTTTTATAAAGGGCTTTGCGGATTCCGACATGAGCGACGACCCGACCCTGCGAAAGCAGGTCTATCGCTGGATGCTGGAATACGGTGTGCTGTGGGACGTGCCTCCGGAAACTCTCCGGGAATATGTTGACCCGGACATGATCGCCCTGGATGCGGCGATGGCAGTTCTGAAAGAGCCGGAAGCCCATTCGGCGGAGGAGATTTTTTCAGCCCTCTGTCAGGTGGGGGATGAGAAGATTGCCAAATCACCGGTCATCCAGTTAAACCCGTCACGGGGACGGGAACTGTTCAGCCGTGCATGGCAGTCTTTTGACCGCACGAATAATGAACAGAAGCTGTTTGCACGCTTCATCAGCAAGGAAAAAATCAGATTTCCCTGTCCAATGCTTGAGACCGCTGTCTATGTTGACATAGAACAGCCGAAGGACAGAGAATATGTACTGGACGAGTGCCGGAGCTTTACATACAGCAACGGGCTGTGGTGGATGTACGCGTATTCGATCTCCTCTTCCGCCAGATCCTTACTGAAGCAATTCCTGCATGAGACAGATGCCCGGCTTCGCCGCTATCTGAAGGCAGGACGCATGATCAGGGAAAACCCGAAGGAGGCATGGGCGATTCCCTTCATTGATGAGGCGATTGAGCGTGACAGGGAAGCCGTGAGGCAGGCCGAGATGGAAGCACAAAGGCAAAAGGTGACCATTGACTTTTCGGGCCTTGAGCAAATCCGAAAGGATGCAGGCGTGACAAGGGACAGCCTGCTGACGGAGGAAGAGCGGGATGAACCGGACGAGCCTGCCCCGCAGCATTCAGTGGAGGCGGCAGTCCCCGCTCTGCTGCATTCAGAGGAGACGGCAGCACCCGCGGCTTTGCTGGATGACCTGCAGCGGGAGGTTATTCGCGGTCTTTTGCGCGGGGAGGAGGTGACCGGCCTTCTCAGGAGTGCTCACCGCCTGCCCTCCATGACGGCGGATGCCATCAATGAAGCGCTGTTTGAGGAGATCGGTGACACGGTGATCCTTTGTGAAAATGACCGGCTGACACTGGTTGAGGATTATATCGGGGATCTCGAGAGGATTCTTGGCGTTGGCCCGTCGCGAAGCGACAGTTAGTTAAATCCGGGGATTGCCAGCGCTGCTCAGGCAAAGGACCAACATGGAAGCCCGGAAAGAAGGAACAGGGAATGGATGAACACAGAAAAGTACCCAGACGCATCGCACAGACGGTGCTGAATTCACTGAAAGGCGGCGTGGTGCCGCGCATCGGCCTGCCGTACATTGCGGTGGGCAGAAAGAATGAGATTGAGGCGCTTCTGCATGATGTGGAGATCATCTCGGAGGGCGGCGCCTCCTTCCGCTTTATCGCCGGCCGCTATGGGAGCGGTAAGAGCTTTCTACTGCAGACCATCCGCAACTACGTGATGGACCGCGGCTTTATTGTGGCGGATGCGGACCTCTCGCCCGAACGGCGTCTGCAGGGCAAAGGACAGGGAATTGCCACCTATCGGGAGCTGATCTCCAATCTCTCGACAAAAACGAAGCCGGAGGGCGGTGCGCTGACGCTGATTCTGGACCGCTGGATCAGCGCGGTTCAGAGCGAGACCCTGCAGGAAACGGGGCTGGCGCCGGATGACCCCGCGCTGAGTGCGGTCGTGGACAGAAAAATTTATGCGGTGACGGCCTCGGTCAGCGAGCTGGTTCATGGCTTTGAGTTTGCCAGGCTTCTGTCCGCCTATTACCGTGCCTATGTGAACGGGGAGGATGAGACCAGGGCAAATGTCGTGCGCTGGTTCCGGGGTGAATATTCGACAAAAACCGAGGCCAGGAAGGCGCTGGATGTGAACATCATCATCACGGATGATGACTGGTACGACTATATGAAGCTCTTTGCGGTCTTCTTCCGTCTGGCGGGTTACACGGGCCTGTTCCTCATGATTGACGAGCTGGTCAACATTTTCAAGATTCCCCACGCCGTTTCCCGTCAGTATAACTATGAAAAGATGCTGGCCATGTATAACGATGCGCTTCAGGGGAAAGCCAGATATCTCGGCATTCTCATGGGGGTGACGCCCCAGGCGCTGGAGGACAGCCGAAAAGGCATTTTCAGTTATGAGGCGCTCCGGTCCCGCCTGACGGAGGGACGGTTTTCAAAACCGGGTGCGAGGGATCTGCTGGCACCGGTGATCCGGCTGGATCCGCTGACCGCGGAGGAAATGCTGGTGCTGTGCGAAAAGCTAGCGGAAATGCATGCGGACCTGTACGGATACAGCCGGAAAGTGACCACGGAGGAACTGGCAGAGTTCATAAAGATCGAATACGGACGCATTGGCGCGGATGAAAACATCACCCCGCGGGAGGTGATCCGGGACTTCATCGAGCTGCTGGATCTGCTGTATCAGAATCCGGCGATGCGCATAACCGAGCTTCTTTCCTCCGAGTCCTTCAGCTATGCAAAATCAGAGGCGGTTTCGAATGAAACAGAGGCAGGATTTGCGGAGTTTACGATATGAATGTGTATGAGCGCTATGCGCCTTTTATCCGGGAATATATTTACCGGTCCGGCTGGCAGAGCCTGCGGGCGGTACAGAATGCCGCGGGCGATGCGATCTTTGGCACGGAGGACAACGTGCTCCTGACGGCCTCCACCGCCTCCGGCAAGACGGAGGCGGCCTTTTTTCCGATCCTGACGCTGCTGGAGGAACACCCCTCTGCCAGTGTGGGGGTCCTGTACATTGCGCCGCTGAAGGCCCTGATCAATGATCAGTTCGGGCGCCTGAACGAGCTTTGTGAGGAAGAGGGGATTACGGTCACCCGGTGGCACGGGGACGCGGCCCGGTCCGGAAAACGGAAGCTGCTCAAAAAGCCGTCCGGCATTCTGCAGATTACGCCGGAATCTCTTGAGTCCCTGCTGATTAACAAACACATGGAGATTCCCACGCTGTTTGGTGACCTGCGCTTCATTGTGATCGATGAAATTCACTCCCTGCTGCGGGGGGACCGGGGCCTGCAGACCTTCTGCCTGATCGAGCGGCTGTGCCGCCTGGCGGGCTCTAAGCCCCGGCGGATCGGCCTGTCGGCTACCATCGGGAATCCGGAGCTTGCCGGGAAGTTTCTGGGCGCCGGCAGCGGCCGGAACACGGTCATTCCCCGCTTTGACGGCGGGAAAGAGGTCTGGCGGCTTTCCATGGAGCACTTCTATACCACCGGTCCGCAGGCAGATGAAGGGCGTCAGCCCGCCGGGGATCTGCCGCCGGCGGAGCTGCCCACGGATACCGCGCCTGTGGCCGCGGATCCCGGAATCGGGTATATCTTTGAGCATACCCGGGGAAAGAAGTGTCTGGTGTTCACCAATTCCCGGGAGGAATGTGAGGCCGTCTGTCAGCAGCTCCGGCAGTACTGTGAACTGAATCACGAACCGGACCGTTTTCTCATCCACCACGGCAATCTCTCTGCCGCCTACCGCGAAAGCGCGGAGGAGGAGATGAAAGAGGACGATTCCCGGATGTCCGTCTGTGCCACGGCGACCCTGGAATTGGGGATTGACATCGGGCGGCTGGAGAGGGCGTTTCAGATTGATGCGCCGTTTACCGTCTCCGGGTTTCTCCAGCGCATGGGCCGCACCGGCCGGCGGGGCAATCCCTCCGAAATGGGATTTGTCATGCGGGAAGAGCATCCGGAAGCCCGGGCCATGGACCGGATTCCCTGGTTTCTGATTCAGGGGATTGCCTTGGTGCAGCTCTATATAGAGGAGCGCTTTGTGGAGCCGCCGCGCCTTGACCGGCTCCCGTACAGCCTTCTTTATCACCAGACCATGAGCACGCTTGCCTCCTGCGGGGAGATGACCGCCGGCGAACTGGCCTCCCGCGTGCTGACGCTGAGCTGCTTTCACCGGATCACGCAGGAGGACTATCGTGTGCTGCTGCGGCATCTCCTTGAGCAGGATCACATCAGCCGCACCGAGGGCGGCGGTCTGATCCTCGGCCTGGCCGGGGAGCGGATGGTCAGCAGTTTCAAGTTCTACGCGGTGTTTCAGGAAAACGTGGAATATACCGTCCATTCCGGTTCGGAGCAGCTGGGCACGATTGTCAAGCCGCCGCCCGTCGGGGACAAGATCGCCATTGCCGGGCGGGTCTGGGTGGTGGATGAGGTGGACCATAAGCACCGCGAAGTCTTCTGTACGCTGGTGAAAGGCAATGTCCCGGCGTATTTCGGCGATGTGGCAGGAGATATACATTCCCGGATTCTGGAGCGGATGTACCGGGTGCTCTGTGAGGACACGCTGTATCCCTACCTGATGGCACATGCCAGATGCCGCCTGGCGGATGCCCGGGAGGCGTTCCGGAAAGCCGGTATGGCGGACCGGCCGCTGATTTCTCTGGGCGGCAAGATGTGGGCGCTTTATCCCTGGGTCGGAACCTATACGTTCCTGGCGCTGGAGCGGTTCCTGAAGCTGCGGTGCGCCAGGCGGCTGGGCCTCAGGGGCCTGCAGTCCTCCCGTCCCTACTTCATGCAGTTTACCATGCAGGCGGGAGAGACGGAGTTTTACGAGGTCGTCTGTGAGGAGGCGGAAGCGGATTTCGACGCTCTTTCGCTGCTTTACCCCGGTGAGGTTCCGGTGTTTGAAAAGTATGATGAATATGTGCCCACGGAACTGGTGCGCAAGGGGTTTGCCTGCGGGGTGCTGGATCTTGCGGGCATGAGAGAGCGGATAAAGACCTGGTACAGGTTCGGAGGTGAGTGACATGAACAGCGTGTATATGAGCTATGAGGACTACCTGGTCAATCTGAAAAAGGGAATTGTGACCAGAGACGGAAACTGCCCGGTGACCCCGCTGCTGGTCATGCTGCAGGGACGGTGGAAATCCCAGGTGATGTACGAGATGTGCATCTATGACACGGTGCGCTTCGGCCAGCTCAAAAAGGGTCTGCCCGGCATCACCAACACCATGCTGACCAAGGCCCTGCGGGAGCTGGAGGAGGACGGGCTCATCTCCCGGAAGCAGTTCAACGAGATTCCGCCCCATGTCGAGTATTCCCTGACGGAGATGGGCCGGGATCTCCTGCCGGTCTTCTATGCCATCATGAACTGGGGATTTCAGCACGAAAAGGAGCTGTATAAGGTGCCCCCGGTGCGAAGCGACAGTTAAATGACCGGCATGAAGGCGTTAAAACAGTGAAAGCCGATTGAGGTGAACCATGCATGACATCTGGAACCCCTGGCACGGGTGCAAAAAGTGCAGTGAGGGCTGTCAGAACTGTTATATGTTCTATCTGGACGCCCAGCGGGGCCAGGATGGCGGGAAGATTTACCGGACAAAAGCCGGATTTCGCTATCCGCTCAGCAAAACGCGCAGCGGAGAGTACAAGGTCAGAAGCGGGGAAATGATCCGGGTCTGCATGACCTCGGATTTCTTCCTGGAGGAAGCGGACCCGTGGCGGGATGAGGCATGGGACATCATCCGGCAGCGTCCGGATGTGAAGTTCTTCCTGCTGACGAAACGGCCGCAGCGCGTCAGAGATCATCTGCCGAAAAGCTGGGGAGACGGCTGGGAAAATGTGATGTTCAACGTCACCTGCGAGAACCAGAAACGGGCGGATGAGCGGATTCCGATCCTCCTTGACCTTCCGTTCAAACACAAGGGGATCATGTGCGCGCCGTTCATCGGGCCGGTATCCATCCGGAAGTACCTTCCTGCCGGGCAGATCGAGCAGGTCCTGTGTGACGGGGAAAACTACGGCGGCGCCCGGCCGTGCCGCTATGAATGGGTCAGGCAGCTGCACGATGAATGTGCTGCCTGCAATGTCACGTTTGTCTTCTGCGGAACAGGCCGCCGGTTTGTGAAAGAGGGCAAAATGTATCACCTGGAGGGCAGTGTGCAGAGTGAACAGGCCAGGAAATCCGGCCTGAGCTTCTCCGGAAAGCCCATCCAATTCAGACTGACAAATTCCTGGGGCTATCCTGTTCCCGAGGAACAGCTGTATAAGCCGTACTTCGGAGAACACTGCCGGACATGCGGCATGCAGCTGATCTGCAACGGATGCAGTCACTGCGGAAAATGCGGTGAGAAAAGTCCCGGGGCTGACCAGGCAGTTTTAGGCATTCAGGGGATGCAGGGACAGTTTGGTCAAATCCAGGCCTTAACCAGTGCGTTTCCGGCAGATGACAACGGTGAGGCCTGAGGAGGAGAAAACGGATGGACATACGATTTGTCACAACGGCGGATAAACGTTTCTGGTACAGCCTGGATAAGCATCTGCCGGAAGCGGAATTTGACAAAAAGGTTCGTGACCGGCAGGGATACGTCCTTTTGGCGGATGATATGCCGGCGGGGGTGCTGCGCTATAACTTGTTCTGGGACATCCTCCCGTTCTGTACCCTGCTCTTTATTGAAGAGCAGCATCGAAGGGGCGGATTTGGGCGCGCCCTGATGGAATTCTGGGAACAGGACATGCGTTCGCGGGGGTATGGCATGGTACTGACATCGACGCAGGTGGATGAGGATGCCCAGCATTTCTACCGAAAACTGGGGTATAAGGACTGCGGCGGGTTAACAATGGATGTACCGGGCTATGAACAGCCGATGGAACTGTTTATGGTCAAACAGCTGTAAAAGGTCCGGGGGATGACCGGCTCAGGCCCGGAAAGTGAAAACCGGCAGAGGAATCGGAGGCAGGGAACTGATTTATCCGATGGCTGACGTGAGCGATGAGGCGATCTGTCTCCGGCCGGATCATCCCTGCGACGCGCAGCCGGAAAAGCGCTGGCTTCCGGCGCAGCATTTCCACATCTGTCTCCCGGACAGGAAGAAAGTCGGTGTGATCTGCGCACCGAACACAATGGGAAAACCGCCGTCGGCGGAGCGATCGGATACGGCATCGGGAAAACGTACCTCGGGCATCATTCAAAAACAGTCAAAATCAGTCAAATTGCAAAGGGCATAAAAAAAGAGCCGGGGTTATGCAAAAAACCCTCCGCACCGCCACAGGGATTGGAGGGAAATACGCATTGGTCGAATTCATCTGGCAGATGATCTCTCGCTGTCTTCCTTTTCAACCGTGTCAATGTAGTTCTGAGCATATGTGGGCGTAATCTCGTATTCCTCCGCGACTTCTTTTCTGATTCTCTCGTTATCGAAGCCAACCCTCTTTAATGCACGAATGGCGCCATAGATCTTCATCGATCTCTCCTGTGCTTCACGCACATACCTTGGTTCATACGCTAACAGCATAATCTTTTCCACCTCCGCAAAGTGCTCGTCAAGGTAATTGACTAAATAGCCCATTTCTTTGCAAATTCTGACCGTTTCAGCAATGCCAAATGACCGATCATCCGGATAGAGTTTCCGCTGCTCATCGAATACCCGGCAGAAACCCATGTATTCCTCAATAATGCCGCCTTTGTAATCTCCGCATATTACCCGTGCTGTAAAATCCGGTTTTCCTTCCTTCCCACCAAAGAATTCTTCCTTGAGGGAAAGAGTTTTCTTTTCAACCTTGTCGGTTCCGCTGTAAATGATAAAGGCTTCTACATCAGGCACATTGATCTTTGTTTTGTCATGAAGATCCAAATGATGTGTATGGATGTAGTAATCCATCTCATCAAAGTAATACCCGGGGAGTCGGAAAATCACATTGACGCTCCATTCAGACTGTGCTTCAATGAGAACAATCAGCTTGTCTCTCGCTAAAATTCCCAAGTCATTGTACGGATGAATCGTCAAAACATTCTTTATGGTAACCAGTTGTAGATCATCCAGAGTGATCTCGGGGTCATTTGGAAAAAGCTCTTTATAAATTTGAAGGTAGTATTCCGGTCTCGAAAACAAATCCAGAAACACAGAGTTTTTTGCCTGACGATTAACACGATCTCTGAGGAAATAGTTGAGTTGACTTTCCAATTCCGCAATCTTCTCTTCTAATTCTTTGTATGTTGGCTTCTCAACTGACATCCACCGTTGCCTCCTTTCGCAGGCTTTGTAATGGATTTGGATACCTCACCCATCCTACTGATCATTCTAAGGCCGATCCCATGAAATGTCAATAAAGCATCATATCTTCCAGTCCTGAAATTTTATAATTTGGAATTTTCCCAGACAAATAAAGCAGAGTGATGTACTTTTTGTTGACGATAAGCCAGTTGACGTGTTACGCTATAACCTGTTCTGGGACATCCTTTATGAGCAGCGGCTCGGTCTTTCGGCACCGCTATTATCCGGTGCTCATATTTGACAAACTGCCGCTATGCGGCAGGCCCTCTCCTGTTTTTTCCACTGCTTATGAAAAGGAAAACCGCATTGAAAGCGCGGAGCTGTACTTTTCCTGAAGAAATTCTGGAAACAGAAGCTGAGGCTGCAGAAGATGGTGCTGACATCGACGCAGGCAGGTGAGGATGTTAGTGTTTTGACCGAAAACCTGGGGATCAGGACGGCGACGGTTCATAGTGGATGTACCGGGGATGAACAGCCGGCTTGAGATGGGCACAGGCCCGGAAAGCGAAAACTGGCAGAGGAAACGGAGGCGGGGAGATGTTTTATCCGGTGGATGACCTGAGAGATGAGACGATCTGTCTCCGGCTGGATCATACCTGCGATGCGCAACCGGAAAAGCACTGGCTTCCGGCATATTACTTTCATATCTGTCTCCCGGACGGGACGAAAATCGGGCAGTGCGATTTGCGCATCGGGCACAATGAGAAAACGGCTGTCGGCGGGAACATCGGATACGCCATCGATGAAGCGTATCGCGGGCATCATTACGCTGCCCGGGCCTGTGCGCTTCTTTTCAGACAGGCAGGAAAGCACCGGATGGCGTATGCCGTCATTACCTGCGATCCGGCTAATGGCGCCTCAGCCCGTACCTGTCAGCTGGCAGGGGGGCAATACCTGAAAACCGTGCCGGTTCCGCAGGACAACGAGATGTATGCGGAAGGCAAACGGCAGGTCATGATCTGGAGGTTTGACTTCAAATACGATGAGTTTCTCTCTGTGGCTGCACGGATAAACGAAGAACTGCAGACCACTCCGCTGCTGTTTGGTTCCCTGGGACTTGAACGGCGGCTGGGCCAGTCCCTGCAGTCAGATGATATTGATGTTCTTTTACCGGAAAGGTTCCTGGGGCGGGACTGGCCGCGGCTGATCTCGCTGATGCATGCCATGGGGTATACACTCGTGGATGAGGCTGAGCATGAGTTTGTGAGCGGTGAATTCCGGATGGCTTTTGCTGCGATCGAAAACCTGGAGCCGTTTGCCGGGGTAAACATTCAGAAAATTCCGCTGCTCAATGACAATGCCGCGTATCTTTTGCTGGACCTTGAGGATTATCTCAGGGTTTACACAGCTTCATCCAGGGATGGCTATCGGCGGGATGTGAAGAACAAGCAGGATCAGCAGAAAATCAATCTGATTCGGAATGCTTTGCACGGGAACGGGCCCGCGGATCAAGAAGACCCGGCAGATGCAGACTGAAAGCGGAGAAGCGAAACGGCCGGAATTTGCCGGCAGATGAAAAAATGGAGAGGCCTGCCGCCGCAGCGGCAGTTTGACCGATATGGGCATCGGAAGTGTTACGGTGCCGAAAGACCGAGCTGCGGCTCATTAAGGAGATTACCGGGAAGATGAATCATATTCTGCCTTCAGATGAATTCGAATTTGTCCCGCTTGAGAATGCGGATTTAACCGAAAGCACGGAAAAAGCTTCGGTACTGCCTGAGGAAAAGGTTTCCTCGTACGAGGTAAAGCTTCTTCTGGACAGCGATAAAGCACTCGGAGAGGATCACCGGCTGAAAGAGGAAATCCGGCAGGCGTTTCACATGAGAGAGCTGCCCAATTCATACCTTGTTGCTTACATGGAAACACCGGACAAGGAGTTCCTGAGCGTCGGATGGATCAACCGGGTCCGCGCACAGACGGGACGCGAAAAAATCCGGCTCACCTATAAAAAGCGTTTTCCGATTCAGAACGGAGATATTGATGCGGCCCTGTCCGCTGCTGCGGCAGAAGGGCTGGCAAAGGATGATGCACAGTTTCCCACGGAAATCGACTGGGGATATGAAAAGATGACGCTCAGTTTTTCCCATAATGTGGATTTGAGCGAAGAAACCGCGGCAAATGAGCTTCCGGAGAAGCATGCGGCAATGGAAATGATTGCCGCGAATATGCCGGATATCGAAAATGAGGGCACGATATGTGCCAATTGCTCAGACAGGAGCACCGGCAGCGAAGCGGAGACAAAAGTTCCGGCAGCTGAACCTGCCGGGGACGGGGAAAAACAGGAATGGGGCATCGAGACCCTCCGGAAAGCGCAGATGGTGGGACCGGTCTGTTTTCTTCGCTATACAGGGAAGATGAAAAACGGGGCTCTTGCACATATTGAGATCTGGCCGGTCCCGGATGGAACAGAAACGCAGTATATCGTTGAGTTTTCGGCAAAATTCAGACGGTTTGCCGATGCAGAGCGGATGCGCAGAAAAGCAATCAGCCGCCTGGATAAAATGGGGATTCTGCTGCACACGGATGCCCTGAAAACACAGATGATCCTGAATGGTCCTGCCCTGTAAACCGGTTAGATCTGAACATTTGTGGATGACTTGAATACAAGGAACAAAACGGCGCTTTCGTGAAAGCGTCGCTTTTTTTCAGACCGGTTGTGGCAAGGACGTGCAGGGTATGATAAAATGGGGTCAGAAAAGGATGAAACCGGAGAAAAGAAAGGATCCCAAAATGATACGTTCAGTGCATGCTGCTGTATTCCTGTGCATGCTGCTGTGCTGTCTGATTTGTCCCGGAATCAGAACGGCCGATTCAGAGGGAGTCGTTTCCGAGGTTGAGATTAAGCTCCTGCTGGACGGTGACAGGATGCTTGATGCGGATCACCTCCTGAAAAAGGAGTTTCGGGAGGCTTTTCAGATGAAAAAGCAGGGTGAAGCGTTTCTGGTTGCGTATCTGGAAACGCCGGACATGGATTATCTGAATGCTGGATGGATTAACCGTATTCGGGCAAAGTCGGGAAAGAAAAAAATCAGTCTGACGTATAAAAAACGGGTTGAGATCCGGAATGAAAATATTGAGGCTGCCCTGACAATTGCCGCGGAGGGACTGCCGGGGATGGAGGCTTTGCTGAATCCGGACCGGGAAACAGCAGTCACGGACAGCGCCGACACGTCAGACGGCGAAGAAAGTCCTTTTGCCGTTGAGGTCGACTGGGGATATGAAAAGATGACGCTCAACCTGACACATGAAACGGATGTGCGCACAGAGAGCAAAGTGGATGAACTTCCTGAGAGAAGCGAAGCGGTTCAGATGATTGCCCGATATATGCCGGAGGCAGAGAAAAATGCGGTTTATCCGGGATGGGGCACAGAGAAACTTCAGGCAGCGCAGCTGGCCGGGCCGATCCGTTTTCTTCGTTATAAGGGGAAAATGAACGAATCGGAGATCAGGATTGAGATATGGCCGGTTCAGGAGGAGAATGAAACCGCGTATATCGTTGAGTTTTCGGCTGAATGTGAGGAATGGGCCGAGGCGGAGCGGATTCGCAAAGAGGCGATTGACTGCCTGGATGAAATGGGCATTCTGCTGCATATGGATGCGCTGAAAACGCAGATGATTCTGAAACACTGAGCCTGAAACGGCTCCTGAACAGGAGAGGCCCTGCCCGGCTCATTAAGAAGGAGGAAAAAAGATGCAGGAGGAACAGATAAAAATCAGTTTCAGCGGAGTGATTCTTGCGGTTCAGCCCCGCTCGAATGTGTGGAGATATCGTCTGGACAACCGCACACACACCATGACAGGGTACAACCTCTTTCTGGATGGGATGGCGGATGGCACGAAAAAGAAATTTGGAATTGCCATTTCGGAAAAGATGCAGCAGAAGTTTCATTTTCGAACCGGTGCTGAAATCAGCGGTACGGCATGGACAAAAAAGGAACCGAGACTTGAGTATGCGGATTACTATCGTGTCGGAGGCGTGAAGATCCTGCGGGAAAGCGCTGCAAATGAGGAAAAGACGGCTCCTCCCTGGACAGAGGAGGTTCCGGACCTTTCGGTATATGACCGGCGGGGATGCAGAATGCTGGCGCTGTCATGCTGGAAAGGCAAATGCCTGAAATGCAAATGGGCATGTATGGCAAATGTGTCCATTGAGTACAACTGGGGAAAGGCGCGAAGATACCGGTTTGAGAGCTTCTGTTACGGTCCGAAGAGCTGCAGTCTTTACAAAATGGGGAAACCGAGGCCCGTTCCGTACAAAGACTGCGATCCCGATTATGATGAGGGCTGGCTGGATGACATCTGTACACAGGGACGCGGGGAGGATGATTAACCGGTGACCGCCGTTTTTTCCGTGAGCCGGACAGGATCCGGAAGCTGGCCGGGGTCATCCGGTCCCTGGATTTCCTGCTGGCTGTGGCTGAGCAGAGGAGCGTGAACAATGTCAGAATGCAGAAAGTGGGCTGAGGGAGATCCGCTGATGGAAGCGTACCATGATCATGAATGGTGCAAAATCAGCCATGATGATGATTTTCAGTTCATGATGCTGTGCTTGGAAGGGGCCAGTGTCGGGCTGTCATGGAAAACCATCCTGCACAAAAAAGAGGCCTATCGTGCCGCGTTTCACGATTTCCGGATTGATGCCTGTGCGGCGATGACGGATGAGGAGCTGGAAAGACAGCGCTTTAATCCGGGAATCATCCGGAACCGGAACAAAATCTACAGTGTACGGACAAATGCACAGGCGGTGAAACGGATCCAGACGGAATTCGGTTCTCTGGATGCCTACCTGTGGAGCTTTACGGACGGGCAGCAGACAGATGGACACTATAAGACGGCGGGGGAAATCCCGACCTTTTCGGAGGTGTCCATTGCCCTGAGCAAAGACATGAAGCGGCGGGGAATCAGCTTTGTGGGCCCGGTGATTACCTATTCCTTTCTGCAGGCAATCGGCATGGTCAATGACCATCTGGAGGACTGTCCATTCAGATAAGGACAGGGGGCAGCGCGGCAAATGGCATCCGGCGCGATGCCGGACCGGAGACAACAGTTTGTCGATAAGCTCCGGGTTTCATTGTGTAAATCTCATAAATATGGAGTTGGTGTTTGACACGGAAACAGCACACAAATATAATTGCGCCCATCGCAGATTCCTGACCTGAAAAAAGGAACTGCGGAATAATCTGATTGGAGGCGCATACATGAAAAAGTTCATCATGCTGCTGGCCCTGGCACTGCTGATGGTCGCACCTGCCATGGCGGAGGTTGCTGACACGGTGATCCGCGGAAAAATCTACACCGCAGATGACGCCGGTCTCTGGGCTGAGGCACTGGCGGTAAAGGATGGAAAGTTCGTCTATGTTGGAGACGCTGCAGGCGCGGAGGCGTTTGTGGGCGAGGGGACGAAAGTCATTGATCTTGAAGAGGGCATGGTGACGCCCACGCTCTTTGATGCCCATACGCATCCTGCCACCGTCGGAATGACGGACTGGCATACACGCATGGGTCTGCCGGATTACGACGAGATCATTGAATTTATCAGGAACTATCTCGCGGAACATGATGCCAAAGAGGCACCTTTCGTGTACTTTGAGTACTACCCGTCCAATCTTTTCGGACCGGAGGGACCCAACAAGGCGCCTCTGGATGAGATTGCCCCGGACCGGCCGATTCTTGTGCGGGATTTCTCGGATCATGCCAGCTGGGTCAATTCCAAATGCCTGGAGCTGCTGGGTGTGTATGACATGGATCCGAATGATCCGCTCCTGAAGGACTTTGTGCGGGATGAGAACGGCGATTTCACCGGCTGGGTGCTGGAACTGGGTCTGATGCCGCTGATGGAGAACATGTACAGGGCGCTTAACTGGCATCCGGCAGATGAGCCGACGGTTGAGGTGATGCACATCGTCACCGACGATCTGAAGTCCTGGGGCGTGACCGGTGTCTTTGATGCCTATCTGGAGGATGAGCTTCAGGCGAAGTCCATCCATGAGATGGACGTAAACGGCGAGCTGAACATGTATTACGACATGTCCGTTATCATGACGGAATACAGCGAGCTGGATGCGGTCATTGAACAGATTCAGTCGCTCAACGAAAAATATGCCACTGACCATGTGAAAATCGACACGGTAAAGATCTTCTACGACGGCACCAATGAGCTGGGGGACAGCGCCCTGATCGAGGGTACGGTGGAGGACCCCAACAACCATGGCTTCATGCTGCTTGACTTTGAGCAGACAAAGGACGTCATTCGCCGCTGCAATGAGGCAGGGGTGGATGTTCACTTTCACATGGTGGGCGACCTGGCTTTCCGCACGGTCTGCGATGCCACCGAGGCTCTGCAGAACGAACAGGGGCCGCTCAAGATTCAGGTGGAGCTGTGCCACTGTGAGCTGATCGATCCCGCAGACATGACCCGGCCCGCAAAGCTGGGGATCATCGTCAACTGGACGCCCCACTGGTCCGGCGGATACTTCGGGGATGCTGCCCGGAAGTACCTGGGCGCTCACCGCTTCAACAACATGTACCAGTTCAATCCCATTATCGAGTCCGGCGGCATCGTGACCTTCGGAAGCGACGTCTATTCCATGTTTGAGGAGAACCGTGCTAATCCTTATTTCGGAATGCAGACGGCAATGACCCGCATCGACATCGAGTGGCCGATGGAGGGAGAGAATCCCATGCGTGCCAGCGAGGAGGCAAAGCTTTCTCTTGAGAACCTGCTGAAGGGATACACCATCAATGCGGCCATCCAGCTGCGCGTGGATGACATTGCCGGTTCCATTACCACGGGAAAGAACGCGAACTACAATATCTACGGCGTCGACCTCTTTGAGGTGCCGAAGGAGGAATTCCGGTCCGTTCTGCCCAAAACCGTGGTATTTGAGGGAAATGTGATTGCAGAAAACTGATTTCGTACAGGTCAGAGTCATTTCACCCGTGTCTGTGTCCGGCCGGATTGATCACAGAGGAAATACAGTGAGTTTTTCCGGACTGAAATGGGGATTAACGCCTCAAACCGTCGCGATGACAGCTTTAACCTGAATGTCCAACAGACACTCGAAAGGTGACTGCAGCGATCTCATGAACGATCTGAATCGATGAGAAAGCCCAACTGCCAATGATGGAAGAATTTTTTCTTCCACGGACAGTTGGGCTTTCTCAGTTTTTGAAGTGTTCAGCATTCCCGGAAAATGCTGTTCTCAATGAAGCACAAAACAGGAGAAAGCAACAGAGGACATTTTTGATGCTGCAATGCATGGCGATTGGGGCGCAGCAGGCTTTGGCACGAAAGAGCTGAACATGAGGCAGTGGACCTGGCAAAAAATATCAGAAAAAATGCATCCTGGCGGTCCGGTCAGGCTGCGATCATGCAATACGGACTGTCAGCTGGATGGTGATAGTTGTTTTGCTGAAGAATTGGGAAACGCATCAGGTGCAGATGTCATCGTTTCGAAAGAGCCGCTGTTTATTGAAAGCGAAACAGATCCCGAAGCGTGCAGAAAAAGCAGAAAAAGCTGCAAGAAATGCACGGTCAGATCAGGGAAGACAGTATTGACAAGCGGTTATTCGGATGATATACTTGAATTAAATATCAGGCACGCGGGTGGGCCGAAAAACATAGCTGACTTGAACAGGTATTCAGAGAGGAGAGAGGAAAATGAAAGTAGACAAGATCATCAAAAATGCCAGAATATTCACGTCTGACAAGAAAAATATGCTGGCCAGTGCGCTGGCCGTGAAGGATGGAAAGTTCGTCTATGTGGGCGATGAGAAAGGTCTCTCGGAATACGAGGGAGAGACAGAGGACTTAGGCGGTAAATTCATCATGCCTGGCATTATCGACGGCCATGTTCATGTAACCATGGGCGCCGGATACGAACTGGTGGGCGAGATTGGAAAGATGCTTCATTGCAGCAGCAAACAGGAGACTCTGGATATCATCGCGGAGGATGTCCGGAAGAATCCCGGGAAGAGGCGCCATTGCTATATCCTCCCCAAAAAAAGTCTGAACGGTGAAGACCTTACGAAGGAAGAACTGGACGCGATTTGCCCGGATGGAGAATTGCAGATTCAGGAATCGCAGATGCACAGCATCTGGGTGAATTCCAATATCTTAAAGAAGCACGGTATTACGGACGAAACAAAGGACCCGATTCCGGGCTTAAGCTTTTATGTGCGTAAGGACGGGCACGTGACCGGAGAGATGAGCGAGGGCGCGACGGAGCTGCCGATCATTCTGGACAGGGCCCTGGACAAGCCGGATTCGGAGATTGACGCCGCAATTCAGCGCTGGATTGATTTTTGCATAAGCGTCGGCGTGACAGGGGTTTTCGATGCCGGTATTCCAGGCTTCCCTGAATTTCATGAACGTGTCTATAAACGCCTTCGGAGCCTGGATCAGCAAGGAAA
Source organism: Christensenella sp. UBA4263 (assembly GCA_002395225.1). GTDB lineage: Bacteria > Bacillota > Clostridia > Christensenellales > Aristaeellaceae > Ventricola. The sequence continues at coordinate 5,885 of DGWH01000066.1, read as the reverse complement.
GCTGCCCGTCTATGTGGACGGCTGCTATGTCATCTCCGCGGCCTGGGAGGTGGAGAAGGGACTCAGGGAGCTTAAACGCTTTCAGAAGGAATATAATACGGAACACATGAAGGTTCATACCATGAAACTTTTTATGGACGGAACCCTGAAGCTGCATTCCGGAGCCATGGTTACACCCTATGCGGACACGGGTGAAAAGGGGTGCAACGCGATGAATCTGGAAGAGCTTGTGGCGCTTCTGAAAGTGCTGAACAAGGAAGGACTGGATTTCCACGCGCATACCGTCGGTGAGGCTTCCTCCCGACTGGTGCTGGATGCCGTGGAGCAGGTTAAAAAAGAGCTGGGGGACGATTTCCGCATTAAAGTCGTCAGTGCCCATCTCCAGATCCAGGATTCCGCGGATCTGAATCGCTTTGCGCCCCTGGGCGTGATTGCGAATTTTACACCCTGGTGGCACTGTGACGATACTGAGGTGTATACGAAGCTCTTTGGCGAGGAACGGGGGAGAAAACTGTATCGCTGCAAATCCGTCTGGGACAGCGGTGCCCTGGTTACCTGGTCCAGTGATTCGATTGCCTTCGCGAATTTTGAAGGCTGGAACCCCTATCTTGGCATGGAAGTCGGAATGACGCGCCTTGTGACAAAAAAGACAAAGCTCTCCGATACAGTGTATTACGATGATATTTTCCCGCCTGCAGATGAGAGAATGGGCATTGAAGAAATGCTTCTGGGATATACGATCAACGGCGCAATCCAGCTTGGTATCGAAAAGACAAAGGGGTCTATCGAGGCGGGGAAGGATGCGGATTACCTGGTGTTCGAGCAGGACCTGCTCACGGCGGAACACGACGGCTTCAGCAATAACCTGCCGGTGGAAGTGTATTATGCCGGACGGAGGATGGATAATAAGGCCTTCGAACAGGACAAGCAGTCTCCTGAGGAAAAGAATTGGCTGTACGGCATGAACTTCCCCTATTTTGCCGCGGAGGAAATGTGGGCGGAGTACCTGGAGTCATTGGAGGCTTTTTTCGATTCCTTCGATGAATACAATGAGGACGGTTCTTTCTGACTTCGCTGATGTCAGTCTCCTGCAGTCCCTCCCGGAAAGAGCTTCCGGGAGGGATTTTGAGTCATTGACAAAGAACGAAGGCATTGCAAAATGAGGAGGAAAGAAGCGGTATGGATAAAAATCCGCTCCCCTGAGCCGGGATTTGATCGGTAAAAATCGCCACGGGCGAGGTTGTGGAGCGTCCGGCTGCGGCGGTCAAGGAGCTGGCGGGAAACAGTCTGGACACCGGGGCTGCCTCCGTCAAGGTTGAAATCCGGGAAGACGGTCTGGATTATATCCGGGTGACGGACAATGGCTGTGGCATCGGCGCCACGGATATACGCCTGGCGATTGGGACGCAGGAAGCTTTGGCACGAAAGAGTTGAACATGAGGCATAGCGGTCACAGAAATCGTCAGATCCTGCACAGACCGGAAGGTGTTTTTGCCTGTTTATCCGGCAGTTTTCCGGGGGTCAGCTGTGGAAGGAAAAGCGGCAGGCCTGGAATAAATATCGGACCTGTACTTGTTTTTGTGCTGAATTTTGTGTATTCTATGGACAGCAGCTCAGGAAGAATGAGCGAGAACAGTCGATTGAGTAAGGAGAGAGTCGGATGGGAGAACAGAATAATCAGAGCACGAAGCGGAAAATTGCATTTGTGGGATCGGAGTGTTATCCGTTTGTCAAGACCGGCGGCCTTGGGGATGTCATGTATGCGCTGCCGCGTGCACTCATCGGGCTGGACTGCGAGGTTCGCGTGTTCCTGCCGAAATATGCCTGTATTCCGCAGAAGTATAAGGAGAAGATGGTGCACCGCGGCTCCTTTATGATGAATCTCTGCCAGGGCGGACGTGAGTTCTTTGTCGGGATTATGGAGCTCGTCATGGATGGGGTAATCTATGACTTCATTGAGAACGAGGAATTCTTCAGCTGGGGCAATCCCTATACGGATCTGTTCGCAGACATTCCGAAATTCAGCTATTTTTCCAAAGCATCGCTGGCGGTCATGAACTACCTTGAATGGACGCCGGATATTGTCCACTGCCATGACTGGCAGGCGGCCCTTGTCCCGATCTATCTGAGGACACACTTTGCCCCGACGCCGGTCGGCCAGGCAAAGAGCATCCTGACGATTCATAACCTGCGGTTCCAGGGAATCTGCGGGATTCCGCACATGAAGTACTGGACCGATATTCCGGGTGAGGTTTTCAACTATCCGTACATGAAGCAGGGAGCCGATGATGCCAACATGATGAAAGGCGGCCTGGCTTTTGCCGACTGCATCACGACGGTCAGTGAGACCTATGCCAAAGAGATTCAGACCCCCTTCTACGGGGAGCGCCTGGATGATCATCTGCGGTATCATTCCGGCAAGCTGGTGGGCATCGTCAATGGAATTGATGTGGAGCAGTGGAACAGCGAAACGGATAAGCTGCTGGCGGCAGCCTACACATCGGCGGATGTGGTGGAGAAGAAGAAAGTCAACAAGCGGGCACTTCAGGAAGAACTCGGACTTGATCAGGATGAAAACAAGATGGTGATCGGACTCATCTCCCGTCTGACCAATCAGAAAGGTCTGGATCTGGTGAATGCGATCCTGAACCATATTGTGGATGAGAACACGCAGGTAGTCATCCTGGGCACCGGTGATTCGAATTATGAGAATTCCTTCCGGTACTATGAGAGCGAGAATAAGGGCAAAATCTGCGCCTATATCTCCTACAACGAGGCACTGGCTCACCAGATTTATGCCAGCTCGGATGCGCTGCTTGTGCCCAGTCTCTTTGAGCCCTGCGGCCTGACGCAGCTGATTGCCATGCGCTACGGGACGATCCCCATCGTCCGCGAGACAGGCGGCCTCAAGGATACCGTGCAGCCGTATAACAAGTATACCTATGAGGGAAATGGATTTACCTTCATCAACTACGATCCGAGTACGCTCTTTGACTGCATCACCCGTGCAAAAGAGGTTTATTTCGGCGACCGGGAACACTGGAATGAGATGGTCCGGCGTGACATGGCGGTCGATGTATCCTGGACAAAATCGGCCAGGGAGTACCTGAATCTCTATGAAAAACTGACAGACAGATCTGAAGCAGCCAACAACAAAGCAGACGGGGAATAAAGTGGCTCTAAAGTCAAGGACAAAATTTAAACAGTCAGACCGCGAAAGCAGGGGCCGGGAAACCGGCCCTTTACTTATGCTTCGTTTGAGTATCTCCAGCCCCTTTTTCTCCAATCCCGCAGGTGTAACCACACTATATCCCTCTGGTTTTGTATTCTTTGATGCCAGGGTCAAAAGATAGGGGTGAAGGCTCCTGGAGGGGTCTTGAGACTATTTTGACCTCGGATTTGGCTGTCCTGAAAAGCCTACTTGAATAATACGAGTAGCTTCATTTTGAATAGACAAATCGTCAACCACCCCGACATCTATGAATATTATTATTTCGTGTATTTACCGGGACAGTCTTGGTATCCGGCATGTCTGTAAACACGTCAATAACCGAAAATGAATCGACGAATCTCCAAAGGGGTTCCAAGTGCCATAAAACAGTCCAAGAAGCCAGTAAATACAGGGCTTCTTGAAGCTTCCGGAGATTCGTCGATGACACCCCCAAAATCGACGAATCTACGAATCTCAACCAGGGAGATTCGTCGACGGAGTCCCCTGCTTGTAAACACGTAATAAAACCGCCGAACCTGACAGGGTA
>DGWH01000066.1:0-1932 GCA_002395225.1 Christensenella sp. UBA4263 | reverse complement strand
GCTCTGCTCTGAGGAGCGTAGGTCTGTTCCGCATGGCTGTCAAGCCTCCTTGTGGTTACTTTTGATGATTTTTAACTGTGTTTCATCGGTCACAGTGCCCACGGTCTGGAATCCTCCGGATCGAAATCATCGTCCAGGAAGTTCTGGGCGTGCTCCGAAAAATGACTCAGGCAATCTTGAATTCTCTATAAAGTCTGTTGCGATATTCTGGATCATTGGCAGCACGGAACGCATCTTCCGTCCGATTCATTTCTCTGAGTTTGGTCATCAGTGTGCCAAGTCTGTTTTCACCTTCCGCGCGGCCTTCCGCCCGGCTCTTTCTCGCAATGCTTTCTACAAGATTACACACCATGCTCATCTCCTCTTCCATGCTTTCTCTGGGCGTGCTCCGAAAAATGACTCAGGCCATCTTGAATTCTCTATAAAGTCTGTTGCGATATTCTGGATCATTGGCAGCACGGAACGCATCTTCCGTCCGATTCATTTCTCTGAGTTTGGTCATCAGTGTGCCAAGTCTGTTTTCACCTTCTGCGCGGCCTTCCGCCCGGCTCTTTCTCGCAATGCTTTCTCCAAGATTACACACCGTGCTCATCTCCTCTTCCATGCTTTCTCTGGGCGTGCTCCGAAAAATGACTCAGGCCATCTTGAATTCTCTATAAAGTCTGTTGCGATATTCTGGATCATTGGCAGCACGGAACGCATCTTCCGTCCGATTCATTTCTCTGAGTTTGGTCATCAGTGTGCCAAGTTTGTTTTCACCTTCCGCGCGGCCTTCCGCCCGGCTCTTTCTCGCAATGCTTTCTCCAAGATTACACACCGTGCTCATCTCCTCTTCCATGCTTTCGTTTATTTGCACTTGATACTCGTCTTCCAGTTGCTGTTTTCTGCTTTCCAGCGGCAACGCACTGGTCAGTAGCAGGCTCAGAAAACGGATCAGCGGGTTTTCGCTTTTCGCAGCTTCCTGCCCCAGGGTAATAACGATCACCTGAAGCTTGTCATAGTCCTCTTCTTCAGTTGGCAGATTTCCAAGCTTCTGCAGCTGTTCCATCCGATATTCGGTGATCGAATGCTGGCCGCTGGCGCTTTCCGGACAAATCCAGATACTGTAGACCTTCTGCAGCTTCTGATACTCCTGATGGGTGAACACCGTCCCATACTGGGCGGAAAGCATCCGGGCACAATAGTAGATTCCCCGGGTCACCACCCGATACTGCAGATCATCATCCACCTGAATCTCTATATTGATGATCAGCCGGATCAGAAACCCGCTTTTCGGAACCTTCGCTGTGAAGCGGATATCATAAATGAACCGTCCGCTCGTTGGCCGTGCTTTCTTCCGAGTTCATCTGGGTAATCCGCTGATCCCCGTCCAGTTTTCCGCCTTCATCCTGATGTACCGGCCAGGACGAGACCCGTGGCTTATCCTCAAAGCAGTTCGCAATGATGTACTCATCCGTATAGCACGCAAACTCCGGAATGCACATCCGCATCAGCGGGGCCAGAATCGCCTCGTGGGAGAAGATCTTCTTGGCGTTCCTGTCCAGCGCCGCCTCATCTCCGGCATTATCCAGCGTATTGCCGATGCTGGTTTGTAATGCTATGCTGATCTCCCCTTTTCCGACTTCATTTTAAACCAGCGAACCCTTTTTCGCAACAGGCAAATGACACCCGCTTTTTGACACAGGCAAATATCACCCGGTTTTTGAGACAGTTCAACAGGCTTTTATGCCGACCATACTGCTTGAGCGGATAAAATATTCCTTCTTCTGGTCAGCATTAATACCGATAAGGATGCGAAAAACACAGACGAGAATGACAGGAGACACACCTGCAGGAGCGAGAAGCGGCCCGGTCATGGATGTTTGGACGGATAAAGGGAATAACGAATCGGACGGCAAAGCCTGAAAAAGCCGGACGGGCTTTTTGAAAAAA
>DGWH01000095.1:43512-50316 GCA_002395225.1 Christensenella sp. UBA4263 | reverse complement strand
TACATATCAGGATAAATGACCTGCGCATAAGCGAAAAAGAAGTATGCTGTGGCAGATAGGTGTCACACATATTACGGACATTCACAGCATTTGACGTTTTAAAGGGTATTGTCTTCAAATATCTGACGGATTTGACTGGTAGCGGATAACATTATTTGACTGATTTGCTTGTATTGATGCTGAATTCTGGCTAATTCTTCCTTCAGATGCATAATCTCCAGACTGTTTCCAGAGAGGAGTGCCTCCTCCATATTCTTTTTCTCCCTGACTTTTTTGTTAAACTCCGCTATTTCGCTATCAATCGTCTTATCGTCGATTTGCTTCTTGCGTCGATTACCTGAAGTTCTGACTACTTCACCTGTTTCAGGATCTACTTTGCCAATAAGAATTCGGCTAGTGCTTGATTTCTTCTGGACCTTGTCCCATATTACAGTGTTATGATAAGCGTAAGTGACATTTGCCCTTGAATCATGTTGAAGTACTATGGACATTCGTTTCTCCTCTCGATTATGATGCTATATTATAATCCGATAAGAGAAATATGTCAAAGGAGATATCGTTAATAGATTATGATAAAGAAATTGAAGCAATCAGCAAATACGAACATTATTCTGCCGGTTTTCATAATACGTTCGGGGATATTCGTTCGTTACACGTTAGGTTTACGCCATTGAATCGTATTTTACACAAATACTTCAAAAAAACCGATCGGAAAAAGTACTTTCATTTGGATTTTGCCAATCTAAAAAAAATTCTCCCTTTGCCCTGAATGGATAACTGTGAGTTTCCCGAATACAAGGCGACCAATAGCAAGCTGCGTCTGAACAGAACGCTATTCCCGTCGTAACAGACGATCATCATTGGGACTGAAGGCAGCTATAGGAGTGGCCCTGTCGCGCAGCGACAGTATGTCAAATTTGGGCCAGAACAAAGTCACTCCGGCGAAAGACCAGCATAGAGGCCCACAAAAGTGGTAGTCATTTGGCTTCCAGAGAAGAACAATTATCCCGAATCGTTATTAATGGATTTATATTCCCTACCAGACTTGACAGATTTACCCGCAAAGAGGGGTCTGAAGCTGGTAGGATTTTTCTTTTTCAAGCTTTGCAAACAATAAGACAGAGACCGTCCGGCAGAACAAACATAGAGCCTGACTCGCTGCCATCACAACACCGACTGCAATCCTGCTAACAGCTGTCACCCTTGTTTGCTTTGATCCCTTTACCTGTCTGCCGCATTTCAGACGGAAAGCTGTGCTTTTTCCTAAAACGGGGAAGAATCAAAACTACAAACATCAGCGGATGATTCATCTGAAAAAAGCAATCTGTTTCAAACCAGAATAATCACAATGCTTAAACTTGAATTTTATGCCATTTCAGTTTAACCGGTACTTGAATTTTATGCCATTTTGGCTTGACTGATACTTGAATTTTATGCCATTTCGGCTTGACTGATACTTGAATTTTATGCCATTTTGGCTTGACTGATACTTGAATTTTATGCATAATATGAGCTGTGATAACCGGAGGTGATCGAAATGCTCAAACGTAAAGTATACAGTGAGCTTCTTAGATGGAAAGAACAGCGTCGCTCCGAGCAGGTAAGGAAATGCCTGATGTTGAAAGGTGCCCGACAGGTTGGCAAATCGTTCATCGTCGAAGCATTCGGAAAAAGGGAATACGCTTCTTTTCTTAAAATGGATTTCTTCCTTCAGCCGAACATGAAAGGCATCTTTGACGGAGAGCTTACATCTGATGAAATTCTGAAAAGAATTACCGCATATGTAAGGGATTTTAAACTGATCCCCGGCAATACACTGATTTTCCTGGATGAAATCCAGTGCTGTGGCAATGCCAGGACAGCAATAAAGTATCTTGCCATGGATTTTCGTTTTGATGTCATCTCTTCCGGATCTCTGCTCGGCCTGACATATGGTGAAGATGATGATGAGACAGCAGAGATTCCTGAATCTGTCCCGGTTGGATTTGAAACACAGATCACCATGCATTCATTGGACTTTGAGGAGTTTCTCTGGGCGGATGGATATGACTCAACCGCAATTGATGCGCTGAAATCTTACTATTCATCCGGTACGACAATCCCTGCGGCTGTTCACGAGAAATACGAAAGCCTTTTTCGGGAATTCATCGTGGTTGGCGGGATGCCGGAAGTTGTAAGCGATTATGTACTGCATCATGATTTCAATCGGGTTGACAGAATCCAGCAGGACATTCTGGAAGCGTACCGGGATGATATCGCAAAACATGCAAAAGGCAGAGAGAAAGTGTTGGTTCGGATGTGCTACGACGCAATTCCCATACAATTGATGAAAGAGCAGAAGAAATTCCAGTATTCAACCGTAGAACGTGGTCAGACCAGAAAAAAGTATGGCGGAAGTGTTCAGTGGCTAAAGGACTCTGCCATGATTCACGCATGCTATAACCTCAATGAACCCTTTATTCCCTTAAAAGCTAATGCCAACGGGGATCAGTTCAAGCTTTACATGAATGACACCGGTCTGCTGTGCTGTACCTATGGTTTTGAAACAAAGCTGGCAATTCTCAACGACACAATCATGGGAAATGCTCGTGGAGGCATTTATGAAAATGTAATTTCTGAATGCCTGATCAAAAGAGGATACACCCTGTATTACTTTAAGCCGGACAGTATACATGAGATCGAATTTTTCATTGAACGAAACGGCGCGGTCATCCCGATTGAGGTTAAAGCAGGAAACCGCTCGACGCCATCCCTTAATCAATACATTGCAAAATACAGACCGCCGTTTGCCTACAAACTGACAAATTCTCAAAATGGCCGGGCAGATGAGAAAATTACGCTCCCGCACTATATGGTCATGTTTATCTGACCCATCACGCTCCCAGCTGCAGGCACAAGGCAGCCTATGTCTGTCAGCAGAGCTGATGGTAACGGCAATAAAGCAGCCCTGTCACACTATGACAGGGCTGCTCTTTAAAACCGCCAGCCGGTCGCATCTGCCTGTATGTCATAAAGCAGTCTGTTCTTCCGGGCCTTCCGGCTTTTCAGTTTACTGTTTTCTGCTCCATCAGCACCCGGCAGATGATCTCCACCGTTTCCTTTTGCTGTTCATCTGCTGATATTTCTGCCTTCCCATCGCCTTTCTGAATGCCATAGTTTCCAAACTGTGCATGGTTTCCGCCTGAAATCACATGCTCGACAAAAGTCTTCGGTGCAAATGCTTTTCCTTCCTCTGTTCTTTTTCTGTTCAGAATCAGGTCCTCCGTTCCGTACAGAGAGATCTCCGTCAGTTCCTCATCAAGCTTTTCTGTCGGATAGGCAGCCAGAAGAATGACACCGTCCAGTTCCTGCCCATGGCGGGCCGCAAAAAATGCCGCAACGGCACCGCCCAGGGAATGCCCTCCCACATACCAGTGTGTATAATCATACGTACGCATGACATGGCCTGCCTTGTCGGTACCCAGAAACGCCAGTCGACACGGCATTTTCAGCAGACAGACATCCACCCCTTTTTCAGCAAGCTGGTGAAGAAGGGGGGCATAGGCCGTTTCCTCCACTTTGGCGCCCGGATAGAAAATCAGCACTGTATCCTCGGAGGGCCCGTCCAGAAGCCATCCAAATTCCGTTTCTTTCACCTGCACGAGATCAGATTTCAGGGCAGCAATCGCTGTCTGATCCGCCCGATAGTAGTCGGATACGTAAAGACAGAAAACCATTCCCGCCAACAAAATAACGGCCAGCAAGCCAATCAAGTATTTCTTTATCATAATTCTCCTGACTATTGCAAAGCATTGGTTCTTTGGAGCAGCGATTGCCAGCAGCGATTGCCAAAATCATCCTGACATTCAGTACTTGCTATTTTTCCCCGCTCCGTTTATCATAGCAGTATTCTTTTCCCGTTGCCATTCACACGATTCAGTTTGTGTGAATGCTTCGTCTTTCTTTTTCCATTTCTGCTCTCATGCAGTTGAATTTCTGAGAACGGTGGCTGAACGATGATTAAAAAAATCAACTGGAAACAGGCTTTTCCTGTTCTGGCCGTATGGATCGTAACCGTGCTGCTTCTGTGCACGCATTATACCAATAAATCCCGTCTCTGGCCAGATCTGCTGACCGATGGAATTGTCCATACTGAGGATAAAACCATTCTGAGCATTCCGGATGGCGACAGTTACCGGCAGCTGACTTTCTCCTCGCCTCTGATCCTTCCCCCGGGAACATATCGGTTTCAGTGGAATCTGGAATGTGACGGCATCAATTCACTGCGGCTGTTCTCAACAAACGATGCCCGCATCTCCCCGGACACGTTTGACTTTGGCCCGGGAATTGACAAAGACGTCTATTTTACGCTGAAAGACAATGCGGAATTTCTCCGCTTTACCATTGATTTCAAGGACGGAACTTATCTGAAGATCTACAATTTCCGTCTGTACTCCCCTTCCTATAACGACAATCGGTTGACACTGATCCTGCTTGCTTCCCTGTTCAGTGTTCTGTGGTACCTGCACTGCACCGGCAGGAAGATTCACCCCTCCATCCTTCTGCTTGCCGCAGCCGTGATTTATTCAAGCGTTCCCTCTTTCAGGGACAACATCAGTGATCTGTATGATACCAGTTTCCATATTTCACGGCTATGGAATCTGGCATCCGGATTAAAGGCCGGACAGATTCCCGTCCGGTGTGCCGGTTATACCTATAACGGATACGGCGCCGTCACCTCCGTTTTCTATCCGGATATTCTGCTGTATCCCTTTGCCCTTCTGCTTCTGTCCGGTGTTTCAACCAACTATGTCATGCAGTGCATCTTCATTTCCCTGAACATCCTCTCCTGCATTACCATGTATCAGTGTGCCCTGCATATTCTGAAAGACCGATGGACCGCCGTCATTTCCGCCATTCTGTACACACTGGCCATTTATCGGATCACGGATGTCTATATCCGCTGTGCACTGGGTGAGGCCATCGCCTTTGCCCTCCTCCCCATACTCATTCGCGGGATCTGGTCCGTCTGGTTTGGAAACAGGGAGGAATGGCCCTGGCTGACCCTGGGCGTCTGTGCCGTCTTTTTCAGCCATATGCTGACCGTTCTTATGTTTCTCCTCGGCATGTTCGGGCTGTTCATCTTCTATTTCCCGAGACTCCTGCGAGAAAAGCGGCTGGTTCCTCTCTTTAAAGCCGGTCTGCTTACCCTGCTCATCTGTCTCTTCCAGCTCATCCCCATGCAGGATTACCTGCAGACCGGTGTCGGTCCGATGGGGATGAACATGTCCGTTGCAGGCTCCTCCATCTCGCCGGCTCAGCTCTTCCTCTGGGGTGAGGGAGATATGCCGGTCGACCCCTGGGATACAACCCTGCCCGGATTGCCGGCAGAACCCGGAATGATTCTGAACATTGGCGCAATACTCGCCGTTTATTTTCTGCTGGCACGAAAGGAGACCGAACAGAAAACCCGGAAAAATATCCTGCGTTTCTCTGTCATTGGCCTTATCGGGGCCTATGCCACCACGACTCTTTTTCCATGGGACTATCTTTCAACGCTTACCAACCACATTTCTGATTTCTTCCAGTTTGCCTGGCGTTTCCTGATCATCCCCACCGTCTTCTTTTCCCTTTCCGCAGCTTTCGGTTATCGTCAGATCGCAAAGGAAGGGGAAAAGCCCGCCATCTTTGTCCTGATCATCGCCATTCTCCTGGTATTGCCAACCCTCACCGCTCAGACCAGATTCAACGATGTTTACCGGTTCGGTGAAGCACATGAAATTATCATCCAGAAGGAATACAATATCCCGGGTACGGATGTACAGAATGTCCGTTCCTGTGCGGTAAATACCCCGGAGGGAATCACCGTCTCGGACTATGTGAAAGAAGGAAACCGCATTTCCTGTTCCGCCGATGTCCAGAAGGATGGCCAGGTACGTTTCCCCCTATTTGGCTTCATGGGCTACCGGGTGACCAGCAACGGACAGGAAATCCCGTATTTCTGTACGGGAAACAATCAGCTGACGGTCGATCTCACGCCGGGACACCATGATCTCCGGATTCAGTACGTCGGAAAGCCTTTATGGCATGTATTCGACGTCATTTCCCTTGCCTCCTTTATCGTCCTGCTCGTTCTGCTTCTGAGGAAACGGAAAAGCCCCGTTGCGGCGGAGATGCACGCTGTCTGAATCCCCTTTGGAATACCGACCGGCACCCGTTCTTCATCTGACAAAAAGAGTCACGGAATCCCGCAAAGATTCCGTGACTCTTTTATGGTTACTCCGGCGCCCTTGCCGGCTCTGACCGGACTGATCTGACCCCGAAATAACCGGCGACAGACTCATTGGTCCAGACCGTCGGATCCTCATAGATGGTCGGCTTGCCCGTCACGGTCTGAACCGTCCAGGCAGGCACAACGACATCCGTCCCGGGCTCTGCCGCCTCCAGAATGGCATATTCATTCCGGAACTGATGAATATAGGCCTCCTGAACCCCCGTCAGCTGATCCGTCACCAGTTTGACATAATTGTTCTGCTGTCCCAGCATCAGGCACAGGATCAGTGCCAGCGCAGATAAGCCGCCCCAGAGCCGGGCAGTTCCCGGAATCTGTCTCTTTCCCCGCAGACACAGGCACAGGGCCAGCGGCAGGGCAAGGATCACATAATCATGGTACATGTTGATTACCCGTCCGCTTCCCGCGTAACCGGAGGAATAGATATGCGGAAACAGCATCCCCCACAGAATCAGGAAATAGGCCAGAATCACAACGACCGGTGAAATTCCTTTTCCCGAATGGTTTTCTCTCTTTCGCAGGACAGGCACCAT
>DGWH01000095.1:42367-43398 GCA_002395225.1 Christensenella sp. UBA4263 | reverse complement strand
AAGCCGCCGGCCCACAGCGTTTTCAGGATCGAAACGGCCATCCACACCGGTCCCCCCTGATAGGCGCCATCCGTCGCCATGCGAACCCTGTTTCCCGGGGCCATGACCGATATGGCCAGCCCCGCCGCGGCAGGGAGGACCATCAGGAGCGCTCTGAGCGCGCCTTTCCGCTCATTTTCCGGCGCACCGCCGATGTGGACAACGGCCAGCAGAAGCGTGCCCAGAAGACACATCATTGCCGTGATATAGTTATCCATGCCAAGGGCAAACAGCATTCCCGCACAGAAAACCGTCCGAAGAACGCCTTTCCCTTTTTCCTGCATGACCAGATCACACAGAACCAGCGTCAGCAGTGCACAGGCCTGCGCACCCGTGTAGAACCACGCGCCGTTAAACCAGTAGATTCCCTCGACCATATCCGGCAGAAAAACCAGCGACGAGGCGCCGAGAACCAGATAAAAGATCCGCCAGATCTTCCCCAGGCCCAGCCGTTTCGCCACAAAATGATGCAGAAAGACGGCCATCGCCAGCAGATACAGAGTCAGCAGAATGGCTGCATGAATGCCATAGTGCCTGATTGAAAACACCGCCGGATTCAGGGCCATGATGAACACCCCGGTGATGGTCCCCTGCCAGTCCCGCCACGTTCTCAGCGTATAGGAGAGTGCATCTTTGATCACATGCAGAATGCTCCCCGTCCTGACAAACGTGGGGCGCGTATAGGCCGCAAATGTAAAATCATCCGTCGCCGGATGTGCCCCCGGCATTCCCAGATAAAATGGAACCATGAGCAGCACAAAAGCAGTGCAGGCCAATATCCATCCGTATTTTCGCATCACAGTCCCTCCTCCTTCTCAGCCGCCTGTTCTTCCCCCGCTGATATGCAAAGAATCGCCGCGTCAGCGTGGCGATTCCTTTTACTCTGCAAATCAGACATTAAAGCGGAAAAGGGTGACATCCCCATCCTGCATGACATAGTCTTTTCCTTCACTGCGAATCAGGCCTTTTTCCCGGCAGGCATTCATGCTGCC
>DGWH01000095.1:19876-42262 GCA_002395225.1 Christensenella sp. UBA4263 | reverse complement strand
TCAAAGTCCGTATGAATCTTGCCGGCCGCCTGGGGCGCCTTGGTTCCTTTGCGAATGGTCCAGGCACGGCACTCATCCTGTCCGGCCGTCAGGAAGGAAATCAGGCCAAGGAGGTCATAGCATTCGGAAATCAGCCGGTCCAGACCGCTCTTTCCAATGCCCAGTTCCTCCAGGAACATCTGCTTTTCTTCCTCATCCATCTGCGCGATGTCCTCTTCAATCTTGGCAGAAATCACCAGAACCTTCGCGTGTTCCGCATCCGCGATTTCCCGGACTTCCGCAATTCCCGGCAGTTCAGACTCCGGTTTCCCCAGATCCTCTTCCTTGATGTTGCAGGCATAAATGACCGGCTTTGTTGTCAGCAGGAACCACTCTCTGGCGATTTCCTGCTCCCGCTCATTCATTTCACAGGTCCTTGCCGGCTCCAGATTATCCAGGTGCGCCAGCAGCTTTGCCCCCAGCGCGGCCTCCTCCTGTGCCCGCTTCTCACCGCTTTTCAGCAGTTTCGCCGCTTTCTCTGCCCGTTTGGCCACCGTCTCCCGGTCAGCCGCAATCAGTTCCAGGTTAATCGTTTCAATATCATGTCTGGGATCCGTGCTGTCCGCATGACGGATAATATCCTCATCCTCAAAACACCGGACGACATGGACAATGGCCTCGCACTCACGAATATGGGACAGGAACTTGTTTCCAAGACCCTCCCCGCGGCTCGCTCCCTTAACCAGTCCGGCGATATCGACAAACTCGATCACGGCAGGCGTCTTCTTTTTCGGCGAGTACATCTCTGCCAGCCGATCCAGCCGCTCATCCGGGACCGCGACGACACCCGTATTGGGTTCAATTGTGCAGAACGGATAATTTGCCGCCTCCGCACCTGCTTTTGTAATGGCATTAAACAGTGTCGATTTCCCGACGTTCGGCAATCCCACGACACCTAATTTCATCTATCTCCATCTCCTTTTTGAGCAGTGACTTGATCTTATGACACCGCCGGTTTTTCGGTGCTCAAGCTTGACATACTGCCGCTGTGTCGGCAGGCCCGCTCCTTTTGAGCAGTGACTTAGTATGGCACCGCTGGTTTTTCGGTGCTCCCATTTGACTAATCGGCGCTGCGCGCCGGGCCCCCTTTCAGGGGACCTTCCGCTTTGCCTTTCCCCGGCAAAGCCTGCACCGGACATGCTCTCATTGAGAAACGGCGCCCGACACGGGAATGAAGTATATCACACAGCCCTTCTTTTCTCAAGTTGTTTTCCCGAAACCGCCGACAATTTGTGACAGGAGCTTTCCGTTTAAACTGAACCGGTCCCCATTTTCGCCGTGCATGACTTTTGCCGCCCCGCTCTGCCGCCGGGGACCAGAAAAACCGCAGCCCAAAGCTGCGGTTTCACATTATTCAGTTTTGGACCTGTTCCCCTCTGTTACGGGCAATTCATCTGCACCGGCATTCCCCGGATTCTCGCCCAGCACATCATACAAAAGAACATACAGTTCCTTTGCCTGATCCGGCGAGAGGGAAATACAGGATGCGACCGCGGCCGGAATTTCGGCCACGCGCTCCCGCATCTGCCAGCCGGCCTCCGTCAGGAACACTTCCACCACGCGTTCATCTGTCTCCGAACGCTTTCTCTGAATCCACCCCTGTGCCTCCATCTTTTTGAGCAGCGGCGTCAGCGTGCCGCTGTCAAGGAAGAGCCGTTTGCACAGCGTGCCAACCGGCAGTCCATCCTCCTCCCACAATACCATGAAGACAATGTACTGCGTATAGGTGAGACCCAGATCCTTAAACAGCGGCGTATAGGCATTCACGATCTTCCGAGCGGCTGCGTACAGGGGAAAGCATAACTGATTGGACAGTTTCAGCTGATCATATTTTTCCACGTCTTATCCCTTTACGATTTCTTTTGCGAATCTGGCGCAGTTCTCAAGGTCCGCTGCATCCGGTTTCCCGCGATGCATGAACGCGAACTGTCCGCGGCAGTGGAACTCCTTTTCATCCAGCGGGATCTTCTTTTCCGCCAGAAGTTTCTGAACCTGTCCATACGTGGAGGGAAGCAGGGCAGCCGTACTGAAATTAACTACCTTTCCTACTTTCGCGGGGTCCAGTTCCTTGATGAACGCTTTGACCTTGTCATCCACGCCCGCTGCATACACGGCACTCCCCAGGAAAAGGACATCCACCTTTTCCGACAGCGGTGCATCCGTGGTCTTTGCCTCGACGCCAACCGCCCTGCCGATCGCCTCTGCCAGTTTGCGGGTACTTCCGCCCCTTGAATAATACCGGACTGCTGTTTTCATCTTTCTACCTCTTATGACTGAAACCCACGTTCCTTACAGAAGCGACTCAACGCAGGCATCCACTTTCTTCATATCGGCCATGGGCTCAAAGCGGGCAACCACATTGCCCTCCCGGTCAATGACAAATTTGGTGAAGTTCCACTTGATATTCGGGTTGTTCTTGAAATCCTTGTCAATCTTCTTGAGCATCAGGCCCATCGGGATGGCCATCGGGCCGGTGAATCCCTCAAATCCCTTCTGGCTCTTCAGGTACGTGTACAGGGGCAGCTCGTTTTCCCCGTTGACATCCGACTTCTTCATCTGCGGGAACTGGGTATTGTACCGGAGCGTGCAGAATTCATGGATTTCCTCATCCGTTCCGGGGGTCTGTCCGGCAAACTGGTTGCAGGGAATGTCCAGCACCTCAAATCCGCGGTCATGGTACTTTTCATACATTCCCTCGATTTCCTTGTACTGCGGGGTAAATCCGCAGCCGGTGGCGGTGTTGACAACGAGGACCACTTTCCCCTCAAATTCCTTCATGGAACGCATTTCGCCGTTGGTCATCGGCACACTGTAATCATAAAAGCTCATGGTTGATTCCTCCTGTTTGTTTTGAATGATTGAATCTCTATCGAAATTTGAATTTGCGCAATTAGATTTTGTACAATATAATTTTATCAAATATTTTTATTCTGTCAATCCCCAATTTTCAATTTTTCGCCGACAACCTGATTTTTCCCCGGCCGGGCAAAGAAAACCGGGCAGGAAGTCCCCGGAGACGGGGTTTCCTGCCCGATTCATATTCTTTCCGATTTTCGGATGCTTCCGCCGGATCATTTGCAGACAGGGCGCCCTTTCCGGTGCGTTTTCCCCAGAGCTGCTCAGGCATCCGGCAGAATGTTGTTCTCGCTTTCCTTTTCAATCTCATGCATGTATTTGTAGACCGTATACCGGGAAACACGCAGACGCTCGGCCACAATCGCCACCGCCTTCTGATACGTAAAGGCTTTCTTTTTGTACAGCATCCGAATGATCCGCACGCGGTCCGATTTCTGCATGTCCATGGGCTCCTTCCCCACCAGGCTGATGCATTCCTTGAGGATCTCCTCAATCTGGCCCATGGCATCCGTCACAATGGTCTGCTTGAGTTCACCGCTGGTGGCGGCCAGTTCCGTAATCACCTGCGTCACTCTGGCCATTTCCGTGATGTCAAAATTGATACCAATGGCAAAAGAGTACCCTTTTTCCTCATCGCTGAACAGGAATGTGGAGCTTTTCAGCATCCGCCCGTCCTTCGTCAGGACCATCTGGTTCACATACCCCTGGTTATTGTGTACATCCCTTGAATAGTTCCCGATGTCCCCGAAAATGTCCATAGTGGATCCGACTTCCCGTCCCGTCACATTCCCATTGTAAATCGCCAGAATCGGGTGTCCCGGTCTTGACATGTCATGAACCAGTGTCTCGCACTTCGGCCCGAACATCGTTGCAATCCCTTTGGCCTCCTCCTTAAGGAATGCCAGCATTTCCTCTCTGTCCATCAACCATTGTTCCTCTCTACGTACTCACGGCAGTACCGGACACCGGTTTATCCCGTAACCATGGCCGTGTCAGATCACGTTGTCTCTGTCTGAACTCCAGGGTATCCGGCAAAAAAGAGTCTGAGGCATGTTGTCAGGAAACATCCGATGAATTCATTGTTTCTCCGGGACATCCCCTGATCCGGGAAATAGAAGCATCAGCAGCGTCAGCATTCCAAGGAGCATCAGGACCGCGCCGCCCCAAAGGGGAACGGCAGAGGTCCAGAGGGCAAACAGGTTGGCCAAGGACAGTGCAGCCGCTGCCGGAATGGCACGCCGGTCACAGATCGCATAAAAACAGGTCAGGATCTCCGCCGGATAGGTATAACGTTCATGCATGCGGGGCAGGAAAAAGACCACCAGCAACGTCATCACGGCTGCCGCCAGCACCCAGTCGGGACCGGTCAGCGGGTGCTGCCGGTGCAGCAGGGCGGCAATCAGCAGAAAACAGCCGCCCATCGCCAGTGCAATGCCAAAGGTTCCATAGGCATACCCGTCAAGACCGGTGCTGACCAGCAGGGCCCACAGATTCGGACAGCCGTAGTTCAGCTCTGTATACAGGCCTGTCTGGTTCAGATAGATACCTGCCAGATCGGCGGGGCTCTTGCCGCCCAGAACCGCGGGGAGCTGGATCAGCAGCACCGCCGCGGCAAAGGGGATCAGATCCCGAAGGCGGATTTTTTCCTTCAGATACAGGAGCGGGAGCAGCGGGAAGAGAAAGACCGCCTGCAGCTTAAGGCACAGTGCCGCGCCCATGCAGGCCATCCCGGGGCCGGGCTTCTCCTCCAGAATCAGCAGCAGTCCCCAGGCCAGCGCCGCGGTGTAGAGACTGTCACACTGGGCATACATTCCGCCGTTCAGGGCGACGGCCGGCAGCAGGAGAACGATCAGCCCCCGCGCATCGGTTCGGCCAGACACAGTCATCAGCCGGAAAGCAGCCCCGGCCAGCAGCGCATCCCCGATAAACGACACCGCCTTTACCTGATACAGCCAGGGAAAAGGAAGTCTGGTGATCAGATAAAGAATGTACTGGTACAGGACATGGTATTCCCCCACCTGCATCCGCATGCTGGCCGAAAAGCTCTGGCCCGCAAACCGTTTCAGCCAGCTTTCCAGATAATACTCATAATCGCCGGTATAGCGGTCAATGAAGCTGAGCCGAAGCAGCATGGCAGCCAGGCAGATTCCGCCGCCCAGAAGGAGATCCGTCAGGGACAGATCCCGCATGGTATGAAAGGCAAAGGCGAGCATGATTCCAAAGGGAACGGTCAGAAGCAGTGCCGCCCCGACACGGGCTGCCGGCTCATGGGCCAGCGCAAACTGTTTTCCCATGCAGAGGATCAGATGAAACAGGATAAGTCCCGCAAACAGTCCGGTCCTTGCCCATTTGCCTGCCGGTTTCAGGAACAGTTTCCGCACCCGGGCATCACTTGGCATCGTACCGCTCCTCTTTCCGCACAAGGCATCCGGTAATCATATAGACCGTCAGTGCCAGTGAAATCAGGCTCAGCACCAGAACCGGAATCACCTCACTGCCGAAAATTCCCTTCATATACCCCAGAAGGGAAATCAGTTCAATCAGCATTGCCACGGCAATGCCGCGGAGATTCCGGGCATCGGTCAGGGCCAGCAGGAAGGCCAGATAATGCATCCGCACATTCATCTGCGGCAGAATCATGGGCAGACCGAAGGCCAGCAGGATGGCGCAGCGAATCCACTGTTCCGTTGAAAGCGGTCCGCGCCTGACCATGGCCATGGCCAGAATAAGAGCCACCGCTTCGCCGAAAAACAGGCCCATTCCGCTGAATTCCCGAACCGAGGCAATCCGCATCAGGCCATAGACGCCGGGGGCATTGTCTGAAAGACCGGCTCCCTCATAGGCCATCGTCGTAATCTGCTGGCTGTACCGGCCAAGCACAGACGAAAGCGACTGTCTGTCCAGAAACATGGGAATATGCAGGACCAGAAAACCGGCCGCCAGTGCCGCCAGATGGCGCAGGGAAATCTTCCGCTCCATAAACAGGGGGATCAGCAGCGGGAACAGGAATGCCGCCTGCAGCTTGAAGGCCACGGCCAGTCCCCAGAGAAGGCAGCCGGGCCAGGGATGATTTTTGAGAAGCAGGTAAAGTCCCCAGAGACTCAGTGCGGAAAAGACCGCATCGCAGTGGGTCCAGGTGCCGCTGTTCAGCAGCACGGTCAGGGCCAGCATGGAGGCACCCGAGGCCAGAACACCGCCTGCCTGGGTCCCCCCGTTCAGCCGGTACAGCCGCTGAACGGCCATTGCGCCAAAGGAAATGCCCACCAGGTTGATCAGCTTCACCGCATAGAGCCACGGGAACGTCTCAAGGCGGGACAAAAGGCCCATCAGGATCAGATAGCCGCCCGACCAGGATCCATCGATCCAGGACATGGCCGTCACCAGATCATAGCTCCACATCGACTGAAGAAGCGGCGTGAGGGTATTGGCCATCCGGCCGCTCTTGATATCCATCATGGCCAGATGCGCGCATAGAATGAGGATATACATGAGTCCGGTGCAAAGAAGCACGATCACCGGCTGATCCTCAAGGTCCCGGAAGGTCCAAAGAATCAGCAGCGCAGCACAGCCCGCGGCCACCACGGCCACGGCCGGGCCCTTTCCGGCAAATCCCATGCCAAACAGCGCGTAAAGGGCAAAAAGCAGCGCGAGGGCAATGCCCATGGCCAGCCGGACCGGTTCACCGCCGCGGAACATCAGGATGTCCCGGAGGGGATCGAAGGCTTTTTTCTCATTCATCATCTTATTCACGGATTCCTCCTCATTTTGAAGCCCAGACAGGTCCGACGGCACCGGACCGAAATCAGTAAACCGCCGCGATCAGCGTATACCCATACACATACAGCAGGAGAAACACCCCTGACAAAACCAGCGCGGCAGCCTTTCCCCATTCCGGAAAATGTGCCGCCAGGCGCACCTGCAGCAGCGGCAGGGTAAACATCCCGAACAGGTACCTCGGCGCGGAGAGCAGCCAGGTGGGCGAAAACACCACCAGAATATAGACAAAACTGTATGCCATCAGGTCAAAGGGCAGGTTTCGGCCGGCAATCAGACAAAGGCCGGCCAGCACCATACACAGTGCCTGGACGCCCCATGTCCACCAGTGCGTTTCCTCCCCGCCGGTATTCAGGAAATACGTCATGGTGTTCCCGGCGGAATACCAGACATTCCCCGCTTCCTGAAACCAGTTTTCCCGCTGGTATTTCAGATACATGAACGGATCCCCGGCCACGAGGGCATTGACTCCCCAGTAAAGAAAAAGGCCGGAGAAAACCAATCCCATCCGCAGGATTCCGGCCATCGCCTGCCCGGGGGTCAGTCTGCCGGAAAACCCGTCTTCCATCAGGGCAATCAGCTCAATCCCGGAGAGCAGCACCCCCGGCATCCTCGTAAAGGACGCCAGTCCGCCCACCAGCGCATACAGCCACGGATGACCGAACCGTCTCAGCAGATAGGCCGCCAGCGTCAGAAACAGAAAAAGCCCTTCCGTATAGACACAGCAGAGGAACAGGCTGAAGGGATTCAGCAGAAAGAAAAGCACGGCCAGGGCCGCCTCCCCGTGCAGCACATTTTCTGCCAGAATATAAAGCAGCACCGCGGCACCAGATCCGGAAAGAACGGACACCACTGTCCCGCCCAGCAGGACATTGCCCAGCGCTGTTCCGGCCGCCCGGGTCAGCAGCGGATACAGCGGGAAAAAGACCAGACGAAGACGTCCGTCACCGGCGGCCGTATATCCCTCCGATGCGATCCCCAGGTAATGCCGCGCATCCCAGTGAATCCAGAGGCGGGAAAAATCCTTCATGAACCGTCCGGAGCCCCCGTCCAGGGCATCCAGCAGGAAAAAGGACCAGACAAACAGCAGCAGGCGGGTCATCAGGGCCAGGGCAAAGATCGCCCCCAGTTCACGGGCCGGCGGCAAACGGTGCCACTCCCCGGAATAAAGGGTTCCCTGTCCCCGGCCTCGCCGGATCAGCCGCAGCAAAAGTCCGCAGCCGGCTGCCCCCAGCAGTCCCAGGACCAGCAGGGCAAACAGATTCGCCGGGCCGGTCATGCCAGGTGTGACCCTCTCCGGCGCTTCCGGCCGTTTTCCGCGTCTGAAGCGTCTGCCGGGGCAGGTGCATCGCTTTCCGGTTTCCCGTGAACGCGCTCGTATTCGGCCAGTTCCCGTTCATACTCCGCCATCTCCAGGGCATACCGGGCCCGCTTATCCCTGTACTCTTCCATTTCCTGTTCGTACCTGGCCTGTTTTTCCGCTTCCTGCATTCTTGTCCACTCGGCCAGGTCACGCTCATACTGGGCCCGCTTCACCTCATATTCCTGCAGTTCCCGCTGATAGCGGGTCTGCTCATCCTCTACCCCCGAGGGACGCTGATACTGCATGGTATCCTCAAAGGACGGGGTCTGCTCATAGCGCATTCCCGGATACTCGCCCAGTTTCTCGTCCGGAATGGACGCTGCCCGGCGAAAAAGATCCGCCTCTTTTTCCTCCCGGCTCCGTTCCTCCTCCGGCTCACTTTCCGGCTCCGTCATCAGCTGCTCCGCCGCCTCCGGACCCACCTGTTCCTCATTCATCCGGACAATGGATTCCTCACTGATCCGGAGTTTTTCCCTGGCACGAACGGACCAGGCATGAAACGGTCTCCAGCGGATCAGCCAGATCAGCCAGTCACCGGCAAGCCCGACGGTCACCAGAACCAGACAGACCGGAAACCAGTATCTGCCGAGCCATTCCAGAATGCTTTCCCGGTCATTGGCAAAAGCCGCCCACAGGGAACCGGAAAGCGTTTTCACCCAGCCCAGCAGGATGGAAAAAAGAAAATCTGTAAACTGTCCCATCGCATCCTCTGCAGAACTCTGTCCTCAACGCACTGCCCGGCAATCGCTACTGCGCAATCATTGCCTGCACTTCCCCGCTGTCCAGTTCAACCGTCAGCTCCGGCTGGTTGATGACCGACGCCTTTACGGGGAGGATATGCGTGCCGGCCTCAAGGCCTGTCACATCCACGGAAAGAAGAAGATCCTCGGCGGTCAGTGCCTTTACGGCGCTGTATTTGCCCGTCACCCGCACATTGGTCCGTTTGGTGGCGAGCGTTGCCTTTCCCGCGCTGTCGCCCCTCACCTGAATATTGACCTGCCGGAACTGGCGGGTCAGTTCCTCCTCCTCAATCACGGCCTTGACCCCGATTTCCGCCGGCAGCGTGCTGTCGATTCCGGTGAGGCGGCGCAGCCGGACATAGCCGGTCATCGATTCGGTCGCGTCCGTAATATCCAGCGGGGTATCCGTCGTAATCACGGAAATGGTATCCAGAATCTCCCGGGAAGCCGCCACATCCACGCTCGAGGCAGCCAGTTCAATGGCAGCCAGCCGGTATCCCTCGGCCGGTGTGCCGCTGACAAACTCCGCCGCCTCCACCGGAACGGCTTTCATGGGAATCAGTTCCGTTTCAACAATGACGCTGCCCGTGATGACCGACTGGTTGGTCACGGTCAGCTTGTCCGATTCAACTTTTGACCCATCCGACCGCTGCAGTTCCAGGTTCAGCGCCAGACGGTCCGTCATCCGCTCCGACGTCAGATCACTCTGGTTCAGCCGGACCACCACCCGGGAGATGCCGGACACCACGCTCTGGGGACCGGACACGGTCAGGGAGGTGGGATCCGTCTTATAGCTCTTCAGGTAATATCCGTCGGGCACAGTCCCCGTCAGTTCCACCAGCACGGGAACGCGCCTGGTAATGTACCTCTCCACGTTGACCTTGACGGAGCTGGGTTCACAGGAGATGACCTGCCCGTAAACCTGGGAGGAAAACACGACGTTCAGGGTATTTTCCCCCTCGCCGCTGACCTGCGTCAGCTCAAAATGCGGATTATAGATCGAGGCGGTCGCCCGGTCATACGTACCCTGCGTCACCTCGACAACCATGTCCACATTGGGAACCAGTTCCAGAATGTTATCCGTGACAATATAGCCCCGGCTGATCAGGGAGGACTCACCGGTCACGCTGACCGGCGCATCGGCAAACACTTTCCGCCGGGTCAGTGACCCGTCCGAGGCGATCAGGGCGCCCCAGATCGCGCAGGCCAGTCCCAGCGAGAACAGGGCAAGAAAGATTTTATTGTTAATCAGCCGGGAAAACGCCCTGGAAAACCGGCTGCGTCCGTTACTGCTTTTTCTCGGAGGACGACTGTTCATCATCGCGGCTTTGCCCCCCTTTCTTTAAACGAAGCAGAGGCAGTGTCCGCCTGCTGTCCGTCCGGTCTCCATATACGCGGTTGAGAACCCGGCGGACCGCCTGTTCATCCAGATGGCGCTGCAGGTTTCCGCCCTCGGCCACGGAGACGACGCCGGTTTCCTCGGAGACAATCAGCACCGTGGCATCTGAAACCTCGCTCATGCCGATTCCCGCGCGGTGTCTGGTGCCCAGATCCCGGCCCACACCGGTCGTATCCGAAAGGCGCAGGAGACAGGCCGCGGCCACCACCCGGTCCTCCCGCAGAACGACGGCACCATCGTGCAGCGGTGTTTTCGGCTCAAAAATATTCTCAATCAGCGGCTGGGAAATCAGACCGTCCACATGTGTTCCGGTCGCGATGACATCATTGAGACGGATGCCGTTTTCAATGACGATCAGGGCACCCACCCGGCGCCTTGACATGTTCATGACGGCAAGGGTAATCTCATCGATGATATTGTCTGCTTTCCGGGTCTCCGTGAACACGCCCGACTCAAAGTTGCCCAGTTCCTCCAGAATACGCCGGATCTCCGCCTGAAACAGCACCACAATCATCACGGGTCCGGCATTGATAATCCACGTCAGCAGCATGTGGATACTGCGCATCCCGAGAACCCCGCTGATCCAGGTCAGGACAAGCAGGATCATGATTCCCTTCAGTGTCTGTGAGACACGGGTATTCCGGACATGGATGATCATCTGGTAAATCAGCACTGCCAGCAGGATCACGTCGACGAAATCCATCACATCCGGATAATGCCATACATTCCATGCAATCGTAATAATCGGTTCCAATAATGCTCGCACTGGTTTCAATCCTCACCCTGTACTCATTCAAATCCGCTTTATTATACATCATTTCCCGGTGCTGATACAGTCAAAAAAGGAAAACACGGCCGGCCTCTCTCAGAAAAAGACCTTTCTCCGCTGTTCCTCCGGCGCCTCAAGCACCACCATGTCCGATACCTGTTCCCGGCGGGCCACATTGACCGCGATGTCCGAATCCGGCCGGATTCCGGCCTCTCTCAGCATTCCGCAGACCGTCTCATACGCTACCTCCGGCGTATTGTTTTCCCCGGAAAGATGTCCGAGAAAGGCCGCCTGCGTTCCCGACGCGTACAGACGGATCAGAGCCCTGGCACAGTCCTCATTGGGCAGATGTCCCCGCCGCGAGAGTATGCGCTGCTTCAGATGGTAGGGATACGGCCCGTTTCTCAGCATTTCCTCATTATAGTTGGCCTCCAGCAGCACCGCCTGCGCGCCGGCGATTTTCCCCATCCACTCCTCGTTCAGATGGCCGATATCCGTCGCCACGGCCGCCGCCAGCCCCCGGCACCTCAGCATATACCCCACCGGATCGTTGGCATCATGGGGAATGGCAAAGGGCATCACATTGATGTCGCCGATATAAAAATCCATTCCCGTCTCAAACGCATAGCGCTTTTCCATGGGGATGTCGGCATCCCTGCGAAGGATGCCCATCCAGGTTCCCGTATTGGCGTACACGGGAACGCCGTATTTTCTGGTAAATACGGGGATGCCGCGAATATGATCCACGTGTTCATGGGTAATCAGGATGCCGTCAAGATCCGCCGGGGTGAGCCCCAGCTGCTTCAGCGCCACGCAGATCCGCGCCGCCGATATGCCGGCATCGATGAGGAGCCGCGTCCCGCCAAACGAAACATATGTGCAATTTCCCGCCGAACCGGAGGCAAGCGGGCAAAATATCATTTTCACAATTGTTTACAAACCTCTCACGAACGAGTACAATGAAAATACCCGTTAACTGTCCGGTCTGCATTTGCACACAAAACCACAGGCAGACCTGACTGACATTATAACGCAAAATCCATAAGGAAGCAAAGAGGATTTTCAGATGGAAAACGATCGTCTCTGGGGGCGGCTGGTTGACCGTCACCACCGCATACTCCGCAGCGAAACCGTCCCGATTGTGGACGGGGACACCGAATCCGCCTTTCTCGAGCTTTGCCACCGCTTCGACATTCAGCGTCCCATCCAGCTGCACAAGCATGCCTATGAGTATGAAAATTTCAATACGACCTTCTATACACAGGAGCACTTTACGGAGCCCATCTCGTTTTTCCGGCTGGAAATCGAGCGCATTTCCGCCCACGGACCTTCCCAGACGCGCACCCGCCTGCCCATTGAGGATGCATGAGCACCCCCGTCGTCGGGCGCTTCGCCCCCACCCCCAGCGGTTACCTTCATCCCGGCAACCTGCTCTGTGCCATGATCGCCTACCTGTCTGCAAGGACACAGGGCGGCCGGTGTCTCCTGCGCATTGAGGACCTTGACAAGGCCCGGTGCCCCGCCAATCTTGTCCGCCAGTGTATCTCGGACCTTGATTTTCTCGGTTTCCGCTGGGACGGGCCAATCCTTGTCCAGAGCGAGCGCACCCCGGCCTATGAGGCCATATTCCGCCGTCTCCTTGACACCAGCCGTGTCTATCCCTGTTTCTGTTCCCGGGCACAGCTCCATGCCAGCCAGGCGCCAAACCGCGGGGATACCCTCTATGTGTATCCCGGCACCTGCCGCGCCCTGAGCCCCGCCGAAATCCAGCAGAAAATGCAGGAAAAAGTTCCTGCCTACCGGCTGCACGTCCCCGACACGGCGATCACTGTGCAGGACCGGATTCAGGGCCCCTTCACCGCCGGCCTTGCAGATAATCCCGGCGATTTTATCCTTCGCCGCGCCGACGGCGTCTTTGCCTATCATCTGGCCGTGGTGATCGATGATGCCGAATCCGGCGTCACCGAGGTGGTCCGCGG
The DNA here is from genome assembly GCA_002395225.1 of Christensenella sp. UBA4263. GTDB lineage: Bacteria > Bacillota > Clostridia > Christensenellales > Aristaeellaceae > Ventricola. Next base: position 29,343 of record DGWH01000095.1, on the reverse strand, counting down.
CTGTGACATTCTCTCCGCCACCCCCGCCCAGATCTATCTGCAGCAGCTGCTGGGGTTTCCCACCCCGGTCTATGCCCACATTCCCCTTCTGGTCGGCTCCGACGGACGCCGCCTGGCCAAACGGAATCAGGCCATCTCCCTGTCTGCCCTGTCAAAAAAATACTCCGCGGAGGAAATCATCGGGGCACTTGCCGCCGGTGCCGGCCTGATTCCGGAGTGGCGTCCCTGCACGCTTGAATCCCTGATGCCCGCCTTTGACCTCAGCGTCCTTCCCCGCCGCGACCTGTGCCTGCCCGAAGGCTTTCCGGACTGAATCTGAACGAAACAAAATAGAGGAGGTACCCTCATGATCCAAGGCATCCCGCAGCTCCCCATGAATCCTTCCCTTGAAGGGCAGGCTGAACTCATTGAGCACATCGTCTATTCGGAGAACGGTCAGGACCTGTCCCTTCTCCTCCCCTGGGCGCCCAATGATGACCGCTCCGCCCAAATTCCTCATCCGCTGATTCTCTTTGTCCAGGGTTCCGCCTGGACAACGCCGAATCTCGGGTATGAAATTCCCATGCTCTCCCGGTATGCAGAGGAAGGATATGCCGTTGCAACCATCCGGCACCGGAGCACCGAGAACGGCTGCCCGTTCCCGGCATTCCTGATCGACGCCAAGTGCGCCATCCGTTTTCTCCGGGCAAACGCCGCCAAATACGCCCTGAACACCGAGAAAATTGTCGCCTTCGGTACAAGCTCCGGCGGCAATACCGTCTGCCTCCTGGGACTCACGGGCGATGATCCGGAATTCCAGACACCGGAATACCGTGAATGCAGCGATGCCGTCCAGTCCGTCATTTCCTGTTTCGCCCCCACGGATCTGCCGGCCCTTTTCGAGCATCTCAGCGACTTCCCGGACAGAGAAGCCGTTCTTACCGCCTATTTCGGACCGGATAAAGCCCGCTGGCAGGAGGAGATGATCCGGTACAGCCCGGTCTTCCGGGTTAAAGACGGACCACTGCCGCCTTTCCTCCTCCTGCACGGCACCGGTGATCCCCTTGTTCCCTGTTCCCAGCTGGACGCGCTTTATACACGCCTTCAGGAGGTGAATGCGCAGGTCCGCGCCTGCTATGTCACCGGCGCAGAACATGAAGGGAATTTCTGGGGCCCCCAGGTCCGTGCCCTCATTCATGAGGAAATTGTCTCACGGCTTAAATGAAAAAGCAGCGCTTGTCCGTAAAGAAATTCAAGCGTCAGTGACATCATTTATGCAGCTGTATCCTGATCACAGGGGCCGGGCAGCCGGCCCCTGTTTGTGCTTCGTTTTCGTATTTCCTGCCCATTATTTTGTCTCCCGCTGACTATGCAAAAAAAGAAGAGGTCCGGTGTTCCGATATTTCCCAGCAAATGCCGGTGCGTGATGACTGGTCATACGCTGATTTCGGATTTCCCATGTTCCTCTTCAAAATATATGCTTTTGTCCATCAAAGCACGTTTATTTGCACAGTAACAAGATCATTGTTCCTCCACGGCCCAATCCTTTAACATACGGGTTTCCGAATCAAAAGAAACCCCAATCTTAAAGAGCTTTCTGGAATCCGCGATGAAGGATAACGCATATTTCTTGCTGTCGATCTGCGCAAGCGCCTCCTGCGCCGGTTCATCACGCTTAAACTCAAACAGGTAGATATAATCTTTCGTTTGAACTCTGCAGTCAATACGGCCGGTAAACGTATGCATCTCGCACTGACAGAACTTCCCCAGCAGCGTAAACGTCAGATAAATGACTGCCTGGAAATAATGCTCAAAAGGATCCGTCTCCAGGGTGTACGTAATATTTGCAAACAGGCCTGTCAGCACATTCCTGATCTTCTCCGGGTTCCCGCTCTCAACAGCATCGTCCAGTGTAAAAATGTCCAGTCCGTTTGCGGCCGTCGCTTCGGGCACGTAGGAGGGCATCAAACTTTCCAGAAATCCGTATCTGACCTCCTCGTTCGGAAAGCTGAGCGTATATCTTTTGCGCTTTACGTCATAATCCGATATGGTCAGATATCCCGTCTGGTAAAGCAGCGGGATCGGATCCAGACTTTCTCCCGTATAGTCCTTTAAGGTTGATTCGCCGGCATAGATCGTCTGATCTGTAAACCTGCGTACATCAAAGCGGACATCACGCAGTCTCTTAATCAGAAAGGTTGGTGTGCCTGTTTCAAACCAGTAAGAACCAAACTCCTTATCCAACAAGGCTCCCAACAAACTATAAGGATTGTAAACAGCTTCCCCTTCCGGATGAAAATGGTAACCATCATATTGTTTTTTTAAAGCCTCGCGGCATTCCTGAACCGTCATCTTTCTTCGTACGGCCATTGCCCCAACTTCGTCCTGAAAGTATGTATCAATCTCACTCTCTGTGATCCCGCATATCCCTGAAAAACGCTCGCTCATTGAAATATCTATGAGTTGATTCAGGTCACTGAAAATACTTACCTTGTGAAACTTGGATACTCCAGTAATGAAAATAAACTGAATCGATTCATCCGCTTTCTTCAGGCGGCTGAAAAAACCTTTGAATACTTCCTTAATGTGTGTATGAATCTCAGGTTGCTCCATTGTATCCATCAGGGGGCTATCATACTCGTCGATCAGTACAGCACAGCGTTTCCCCGTCTGCTCTTTCGCAAGCTCAAGCAATTTCTGAAAACGATCCCCCAATGTACGATCTGCAAACTGGCCTCCGTATATGGCTTCCCAATCGCGCAGCATGCTGTCCAGAACTTTTTCGATCGGGGTTTTCAGATAATTATCCCCGCTGAAATCAAAATAAAATACGGGATAGGGCTTCCATGCGTCGGGATTTCCTTCTTCCAGTCTCTCGATGGCCAGGCCGGCGAACAGTTCCTTTTTTCCTTCATAATAAGCTTTCATGGCGGATAGAAGAAGGCTTTTCCCGAATCTTCTTGGCCTGCTCAGAAAATAGGGAATATTGTTATGAACCAGCTGATAGATATATTCGGTTTTATCCACATACAGAAAATGATCTGTTCTTAATTTTTCAAAGCCCTGTATGCCAATCGGAAGTTTTCTGGTCATTGCATCTCTCTCCCTTCCAGATAAAAATCATGAAGGTGATCAAATTACAGGCAAAGCCTGGCAGATTCACCACACGCGACAGACGCTTTAGCCGCTATCTTCTATGAGAAAACGGCGGAAGGAACCACCCGACAGCCTGATCACATCTGCAAACTGCAGCAAATACGCAGGTGTCTGAAAAGCCTGCACTGTTCCCTGTTCTCGTCAATAGTCGCAGTCCTTCCACGGCCGATTCTTCCCCATTATAACAGGAAGAAGATTGGACCTTAATCCCGGAAGCGGTTTTTCCAGAAAGAAATAACCAAATGGAATGCTGATCTTTCTGCTGACATCTTCAATCCGATTAAAAGCAGACGTCTTTTCGCCAGATATCCATTTAGTAATCATATCTATTGCAGAACTGCCGGCACTTCTCAGCTGATCTTTTCGCATTGTCCAATCAAGAATTGCAGGTTTTCCATTTACAGAAACATCTGGCGTCATCAACACTCTTTTCGTGCGCCTTTATGTAGGCGGTTTATATAACGAGTAATCTTTTGGAGAAAGGAGGTCAAAGCCTACCATTTCAACACTTTGTAGAATTGAGGAACTACCATTTACTGGCAGTGAATGAAACTTACAACTTACCACGGAGCGAAAGCAAAATGGGACCATAGCATGTTGCAGAAGGGATAAGTCACGATAGGTCTTAAGTGCGACTGAATCCCGAGTTAAGATGGTATGAGGAATAAATTGGGTTTATGTATCAGGTGAGACTCCAGTTCCAGCTGCGATCTGGCATCGCCACAGACCTTAAAGACGATGATGTGATCTTGATCATTAGCGAAAAGGATGATCAAACTGCCAAGTCAATCACATGACAGGCACCAGAGGTGTCATAACGAGTCGAAAGCCATTGCAATTCCCCGCCGGGGATATTGCCATGTTTCCATCCAAAAGGAAACATGCCGACAACCATCGTTCCTAGGTGTTGAAATAAAAGGGATTACCGTAATTCTGCCCGGAAGAGTGGAATTGGTAACACAGTCCCCATAGTAGTCAGAGTTGAGGGAGAGCCCAACAGCAGGCGAAGGGGGACAGCTGAATTCGTGTCAAAAAGAGAAGAATGAAAGGGAGGAATTCCTCATGCAGCCACAAACTGTAAAACCGTCATCTGAGATTCTGGCGCGCATCAACAAGGACTCTTTGAATCATAAAGACGAAGTATTTACGCGAAGCTGAAAACGACAGGAGCTGTAAAGTCCTTGTCGTAAAGAGGTTGAAACTCCTTGGCAATCAGCCATGGGAGCGCCTCATGAAACAGATGCATCGTAAAACTCTGATTGTTTGCCCCACATGCTTCAAAATGATTCAAGAATCCAGATGCGTTAGATAAGCGGAGAACCGGATGCATCGAGAGGTGCCCGTCCGGCTCGGGAAGGAGCGTTGGGAAACCTACACGGCTACCGCCGTGCAAGGCGCCCATCGCTTACTTCATGATATTCTTTCATCTTCATTTTACTTTTTCCGCTTGTCGCAGTCAAGATAAAGTGGTGCCAGTACTATTTCCCGGCGACCGCCAGGCTGCTGAGCGAACATCCGCCCTCAAATCGCCGCATGTATTCCTGTGTACAGCGCCTGCAGCGCATAAACTGCTTTGTGGCCGACTCCACATCGTCATATACCTTCCACAGTCCGCAGATCTTCCACTCGTCCTTTCGGTGCATGAATCCGTCCACATCTGCCGGAGGATACCCCAGAAACAGACCGATTTCATGCGGGAACTCCCCGTTTTCCCGAAGCCTTGCCATCAGCTGAACGATGCAGCGTTCCGGATTCCCACAGCTGTATCCGCATTCACACAGAAGCTGCAGGGCAACCGGCGCCATCAGATCCTCCGCCAGCATCTCCGGCCGGTACAGATAGATCAATACCCGTCCGTCCTTCCAGCGCAGCGGAACAATCCGCATGCCTCTGGTCCGCAGCATCCGGTTCAGTATCCGAAGCTTCCCAATCATCTCCTGCCGGCTCTGGTACAGACAGTTAAACATACTTCCTGTCTTGATGCAGGCCATTGTCGGCGCACAGTAACGGACGATATCCTCACTCAGCATTTCCGTTCTCCTTCATTAGTTAGATTTATCTAACATGTGAGCAAAAAATTTATCGTTAGTTGTCTCTAACAGTATGAGTATACTTCATCTCCGTCCGCTCTGTCAACCCTGTTTTTCCTGTTTTTCCCCGATTCCGGAACCGTCCGCAGAAGGCTGAAATCCTCCGGACAGTGCCTGTACACCCCATTTCGCGCCCCTGATCCAAAACTATCCCTCCCCAATCCCTCTGAAACCCGCTTTCCGTCTTGATCTTCCCCCTGAAATCCGCATAATAGACAGTATCCATTGACTTTGATTTCAAGAGGAGGAAATGCCATGAAACGCCGACTCTCTGTATGCCTCTTCATTCTTGTCGTCCTCTTTGCCCTCTTTGCCGCGGCAGAGACGGATCTGAAAGACTTCCATTGCGGGGAACAGGGATATACCACCCGGATTCCTGCTGACGCTTCCACCACCTTTCAGCCCGGAAACGGACTGCGGATCTGGCTGGATGAACCTGGGTACGTGCCCAATGTCCTCATCTGGCGCAGAACGGATGCCGTAGAGGATCCGCAGACCTATATCCGGGAAACGTATACGGAACACATGAAAAAGACGTATGGCAGCCGTCTGGTGGGCACATCGCTCTCCGAATATGTTGACATGGGCGGCAAGCGTCTGCTGGGGGCCACCTATATCTACAAGGGCAGCTCCGGCGCCACCATCAACCAGATGCATCTGCTGGAGGTCCGGGAGGACGGGCAGGTGGAATACGATGCCCGCTACCTGAACGCTGAGCGTGACATGACCCTTGCCGCACTGGACGCGGCCGTCCGCTATTACCAGCCGGACAGCGGCAGCTCCGGCGAAACGGCGTCTGAGGAAATTCGCTGCGAGGAGCAGGGATACACCACCCGGATGCCCGCCGGGAAAACCACCACGTTCCAGGAAGGAAACGGGCTGCGGATCTGGCTGGATGAGCCGGGATACGTTCCCAACGTCCTCATCTGGCGCCGCACCAGCCGCCTCAGTGACCCGGACACCTATCTGGGGACCAGCTATCCTGCCTATATGAAGGAAAAATACGGCGACAATCTGGTGTCCGTCACTCAGCAGGCGGATGTTGACGTCGGCGGAAAACATCTGCGCGGCACCGCCTACGTTTACAAAGGCGCCTCCGGCGCCACCATCAACCAGCTGCATCTGGTCGATATCCGGGAGGACGGCGATGTGGAATACCATGCGCGCTTCGTCGATTCCGAGCGTCAGATGACCCTCGAGGCACTGGATCTGGCCATCCGGTATTATCAGCCGGACACGGGCGCATCCGGAAAACGCGCCGGCACCGCCGCCTCCTCCGGGAAAAAGATCAATGCCGCCAGTGCTGCCCCCATTGTGTCCGGAACAGTGCCGGTCAAGGACAGCCGTTTCACCATGGAACTGCCGGCAAAATGGAACTGCCAGGTCTCCGGCGAATTTATGACGTTCTGCTACCGGGCCTGGGATCCGGAAAGTCCCAACCGCAGCGTGTTCATGTTCCTCAAGCTTGAGCCTTTCCTGAAAAGCCAGGCGGCAAAGGACATGTACCAGCAGCTCTCCGGCTCTTTCGGCGGTTCCTACAGCCTGTTTGCGGATGCCCCGGTGCTGAAAAGCCTTACCCTGGCCGGCGTTCTTGAGGCCATTCCGGATACCATCCGTTTTGCACAGAAATACAGGGATGCCGGGGCCATCAACCCGGCCATCTTCCCGGATATCCGAAACGTCACAATCCTGGAAAAAACGCCCAGTGCCCTCCCTGCTCCGGCCAGCTGCACGGAAAACAGCATTGCCAGGATCAGCTATCAGGACGCCGAGGGGCACAGCTGCGAGGGACTGGTCACCGCTCAGCCGGTGGATACCATGCATTATGACCTTTACGGCGTGGATGGCTGGCCCTGCACCGTCTATCTGCTCATGGGCGTCACCGCCCCCATGGGCGAACTTGCCGAGCTGGAACCGGTCCTGACCCGGTGCCTCAGCAGCTTCAGTTTCACCCCTGAATATGTAAAGAAGGCCGTCAATCTCTCCACAGAGGAGATGCAGACACTGCTGGGCATCGGCCGTCAGATGGACAATGCCCGCAGCGCCATGAATATCGCCTGGGAGAGGCGCCAGGCCACCTATGACATCCTTTCCCAGAAGAACAGCGACGCCATCCTGGGATATGACCGCCTCTACGATTCGGAAACCGGGGAAATCTACCGGGCAGAGAGCGGTTTCTACGACAGCTATGATCTGTACCGGAATGAATACAGCAATCCCAACCTGCAGCTGATCGACGACCAGTCAAAGCAGTATTACCTGAACGGGATTGACTACTACATCACCCGATAAGGCCCGGGGAAAATGAACCGGAAACACTTTGCACCTGATCCTCCCCTGTCCAAATACGGAGGTTTCTCATGAAGGCTGAATCTACCGAAAGGCTAACGGTGGATCCGTTCCCTTTCCCGCATCCTTCGCAGCGGCTGCAGCCTTTGCTGATTCGCCGCCTTCCTTCCGTCCTCGCGTTTCTCTTTCTGCTCTCTGTTCTGTTTCTTTCTGCAGATGTTCCCGGGGCTGCCGCCTTTCTGCTGCTTTCCCTGGCCCTGCTCCTCTGCCTGTATGCCTTTCTGTATCTGGTGCACCTTGAGACGCGCGACAGCGAATCCCCGCTCCCCGACGATCCCTTTATTCGGCACTTTACTCTCTGAAACCAACTCAAAAGCGGGCCTGGCCCGCTTTTTTTATTCCGCCCTGCCAGACATTCCGCGCTAATTTTCCTCAAATTGCACAACAGGATTGCGCCTGCTCCTCTGCGTGCATTATAATGCTCCTGTCTGAATCCACAAATCGGCAGTTTGTCAGGGCTGATCACCGGAAAAGCTGCGGAGAAGGATCAACATTTAGGAGTCGCCCTGTCGCACAGCGACAGTTTGACAAAGAGCAAAGCCGCTCAGGCAAGTGCGAGCACTGAGGAGGATTGTCATGCCAGCAAGCGTTAAAGTTGAACCCGTGGTCATTCCGACATACGGTGTCGGAAAGGCAGACCGGAATCCCATGTTCCTTGAAAAACGCGTGTATCAGGGAAGCAGCGGAAAGGTGTACCCGCTTCCGGTCATTGATAAAATTCTCGATATCAAAGAGGACCGGACGTATACCGCCGTCTGGCTTGAAAATGAGTACATCCGTGTCATGGTTCTCCCGGAGCTGGGCGGACGCATTCAGCGCGCCTATGACAAGACCAACAACTACGACTTTGTCTATTACAACGAGGTCATCAAACCGGCCCTGGTCGGCCTGACCGGCCCCTGGATTTCCGGCGGCATTGAGTTTAACTGGCCGCAGCACCACCGTCCCACCACTTTTGCCCCCACCGATTACCGGACCTGCGAGAATCCGGACGGGAGCGTCAGTGTAGAACTCTCCGAGGTCGATCAGATGTACGGCACCAAGGGCATGATGCGCATCACGCTCTATCCGGGCAAGGCCTATATCGAGATCCGGGGACAGCTGTATAACCGGACCGCCCTCCCGCAGACCTTCCTGTGGTGGGCCAATCCCGCCGTGGCCGTCAACGATCATACCCAGTCTGTCTTCCCGCCGGATGTGCATGCCGTTTACGATCATGGAAAGCGGGATGTCAGCACCTTCCCGATTGCCACCGGCGTCTATTACAAACATGACTACGGTGCCGGCGTGGACATCTCACGCTACCGGAACATTCCCGTTCCCACCAGCTATATGTGCGCCCACTCCGACTATAATTTCGTCGGCGGCTATGACTACGACAAAAAGGCCGGCATTCTGCATGTTGCCGATCACCATGTCAGTCCCGGGAAAAAGCAGTGGACCTGGGGCTGCGGCGACTTCGGCCAGGCCTGGGACCGGAACCTGACGGATGCCAACGGCCCCTACATCGAGCTGATGACCGGTATGTACTGTGACAATCAGCCGGATTTCACCTGGCTGAAGCCCTTTGAGGAAAAGTCCTTCACTCAGTATTTCATGCCGTACAAGGAAGCCGGTTACGTCAAAAATGCCTCAAAGGAATGCGCGTTCAACCTCGAGGTCGTGAACGGCCGGGCCAGGATCACCGTGTATGTGACACAGGAGATGGAGATTCACGCCACCCTCATGGCCGGTGATCAGGTCATTTATAACAATAAGGAAGTCCTGAGCCCCACAAGGCTCATCCAGGCATCCGTCCGCGTTTCCTGTCCGGAAACCGAGCTGACCCTTACCCTCGAGTCCGGCGGCCGCACCCTGTTCCGCTACACCCCGGCGGCAAAATCCATTGAGCCC
>DGWH01000095.1:0-19708 GCA_002395225.1 Christensenella sp. UBA4263 | reverse complement strand
CCTGCCGGATCCTTATTATCTGGAAGCGCTGAAGCGCGATCCGGGCGACATCCGCGCCAACAACGCCTATGGCATGCTCCTGATGCGCCGGGGCAAACCGGATGAGGCAGAGCCCTTTTTCCGCGCCGCCATTGCGCGCATGACCAGCCGGAACCCGAATCCCTATGACAGCGAGCCCTACCTGAACCTGGGTCTCGCCCTGCTGATGCAGCACCGCCCGGATGAAGCGTATGACGCCTTTTACAAGGCCACCTGGACACAGGCACAGCAGGAAAGCGGCTATTACTATCTGGCCTGTATCGACTGCCGGCGCAATAATCCGGAACTGGCCCTTGAGCACATCGACCGGAGTCTTATCCGGAACAGCCACAATCTCAAAGCGCGGGCGCTGCGCGGCCTCATTCTGAAACAGCTCGGCAGGGAAACCGAAGCCGCCCGCTGGCTGCAGGAAAATCTTGACGTCGATGCCTTTGACTACGTTTCCCGTCTGGAAAGCGGCGACACGGAAACCGCCGTCAGGATGATGAGCACCCGTGTGAGCAGCTATATCGAATGCGCCATTGACTATGGGGAGGCCGGTTTCTGGCAGAAGGCTCTCGACGTTCTCAGCCTGTGCCCGGCCGAATCGCCTATGCTCTGGTACTACCGCGCCTTCTATTCATCGCTTCTCTGCGATGCGGACACGGCAAATGCGGCCCTCAGACATGCCGCCGCGGCGGATTCCCTCTACTGCTTCCCGAACCGCCTTGAGGACATTGAGGTTCTCCGGTACGCCATGGCGCACAATGAAAGCGATGCAAAAGCTCCCTATTACCTGGGGTGCCTGTGGTATGACCGGCGCCAGTACAAAGAGGCCATAGCGTGCTGGGAAAAGTCCTCCCGCCTTGATCCTGACTTTCCCACGGTCTGGCGCAATCTTTCCCTCGCCTATTACAATAAGGCCCGGGACCCGGAGAAGGCCAGGGCCTGCATGGAAACCGCCTATCGGCTGGATGAAAGTGATGCGCGCGTTCTCCTTGAACTGCATCAGCTGTACGGGAAACTGAACATGGACCTCGGGAGCCGGATCCGGTTCCTGGCCGGTCATCTGCCCACCGTCCTCACAAGGGATGATCTGTGCATTGAGCTTTGTACGCTGCTCAATGACGCAGACCGCTGCCAGGAGGCACTCAATCTCATTCTGAACCGGCACTTCCATCCCTGGGAGGGCGGCGAAGGGAAAGTCACCGGCCAGTATGCCTTTGCACTGACCCGTATCGGCCTTATCTCCCTTGAGCAGGGTGACGCCGGGACCGCCGCCTCCATGTTCAGGCGTGCCCTCAGCTATCCGGAAAAACTGGGCGAGGGCAAGCTGGAGGGGAAAAAGGACAATCATCTCTATTATTTCCTGGGCCAGGCCGAACGCAGACTGGGACATAATGATGTCGCCCTCGCCTGCCTCAGACAGGCGGCAGAGGGGGATGAGGAACCTGCCTCGGCCATGTACTACAACGATCAGCCGGCCGACATGATCTTCTACGAGGGCATGGCCGCCAGGGCACTGGGCGATGAGGCGCATGCCAGGAGCCGCTTCCACAAGCTCATCGCCTATGGGGAAAAGCACTATTATGACGAGGTAAAGATCGACTATTTTGCCGTCTCCCTGCCGGACCTGCAGCTCTTTGATGACGATCTCTCCGCCCGCAGCCGGATTCACTGCCTGTACCTGATCGGTCTGGGCAGCATGGGCCTTGGCCAGTACGCACGCGCCCGGGAATGCTTTGACCAGGTTCTCGCCGCCGACGGCTGTCATCAGGGGGCCCTGCTGCACCGGCGTCTTCTGACCTCCATGCTGCAGTGACCCGTTCAGGGCCCGGCCAATTCTGCAATGAAAGAGGAGAACTGTATGCTTGTACTTGATCTTTCCGGCATCTGGCATTGCCGCATTCCCGGGCAGGAGGGCACCATCCGCCTTCCGGGAACCCTGGATGAGGCGGGAATCGGCTTTGCGGATAACCCGGAACAGCAGTGGAAGGTGGATGAGGTTCGCCGCATCGGGTTTTATCATCCCGGTGACCCCATCGTTACCCGTCTCACGCGGCATCACTCCTATGAGGGACCGGCAGAGCTGACCCGCACGGTTTCCTTCGAGGTCCCCGACGGGATGCGTCTTTTTGTGGAGGTGGAGCGGGCCCGCCACCTGCGCCTCAGGGTCAACGAGCAGGAAGCCCCCGCCATTGGCCCCGCCTGCCTCTCCGCCCCGCAGGTCTTTGAAATTACCGGGCTGGCCACGGGCCGGGATGAACTGACGTTCATCAGCGACAACCATTATCCGGACTGGCCGCGGGATGCCATCGTCTATTCCTCCGCCGCCTCCGATGAAACCCAGACAAACTGGAACGGTCTTCTGGGCAAACTTCATCTGCGGGCGGAAACGCCGGTCTATCTTTCCTATGTCCGCGTCCTCCCGCAGGGCCGGACCCTTTCTGTCCGCATCGGCGTGGACGCTGCCTGCCCGTATAACGGAACGCTTTCCCTGACCTCCGGGGCACTGGCACATCCCGTGACCCGCCGGATTGCTTTCCGTCCCGGGATTCATGAAATCCGCCTGGACGGCCTTCCTCTGCAGAACAGACTCCGCCGCTGGGATCTGGATGAGGGGAATCTCTATTCCCTGACTGCCTCCCTGTCAGGCATGTCCGGCCGGACCGTCTCCTTTGGCATCCGGGATTTCGGGCAACACCATGGCCGTCTGACCCTCAATGGCCGGCGGATCTTTCTGCGCGGGGAAACCAACTGCGCCGTCTTCCCCGAAACCGGCTGCTGCCCCATGACGGTGGAGGAGTGGACCTCCATCCTCCGGCAGTACAAGGCCTATGGCACGAACTGCGTGCGTTTTCACAGTCACTGTCCGCCGGAGGCCGCCTTTGCCGCCGCGGATGCCCTCGGTCTGCTGATGCAGCCGGAACTCTCCCACTGGGATCCGGAACACGCCTTCAGCAGCCCTGAGGCAAAGACCTATTACCGGAACGAACTGCTGCAGATTCTCTCCAGCCTTTCCTGTCACCCCTCCTTTGTCATGCTCACCTTCGGGAATGAACTGCACACGGACGCGGAGGGGCATGCCTTTATGAATGAACTGCTGCAGCTGGCCCGGAAAACGGATCCGACACGCCTGTATGCCAACGGTTCAAACGTCCACTACGGTGCCCTCGGGGTGGATCCGGCCAGTGATTTCTATACCGCCATGTCCTGCCAGGGGATGGAGATGCGTGCCACCTGCGACGGACCCACGGGATGGCTGAATCACGAATATCCCAATGCGTGCCACCAGTATGATGCCACCATGCAGAAAATCCGCGAACAGTCTGCGCAGCCGGTCTTCTCCTTTGAAGTCGGACAGTATGAAATACTGCCGGATTTCAGCGAAATTCAGCAGTACAACGGCGTAACCGTTCCCAATAACCTTTCCCACATAGAGAAAAAAGTCCGGGCAGCCGGACTCGGGCCGCAGTGGGCCAAAATGATTGAGGCCTCCGGGGAAAGCTCCCTGCAGTGCTACCGGGCCGAGGTGGAAAGTGCACTGCGCACCGCGGAGTACAGCGGCATCTCGCTCCTGAGCCTTCAGGATTTCCCCGGGCAGGGAACCGCCCTGATCGGCATGATGAATGCGCACCTTCAGCCCAAGCCCTTCCCCTTTGCACAGCCGGACCGGTTTGCCGCCTTTTTCAGGGATACCCTGCCCCTGATTCTGCTCCCCCGGTATACCTATACGGAAGGGGAAATGCTCACCGCCCGGGTGCAGCTGGCCCACTACGGGAAAGAGAACCTGTCGGGCATTCCCGAATGGACCCTGACCGGTCCTGTCTCCTGTCAGGGACAGCTGCCCCCTGTCAAGGCCAGGCCGGGCGGCCTGACCGATCTGGGCACGATCTCCCTTCCCCTTGGCAAGGTCAGGGAGCCCGTACAGCTGACCCTCGGCATCTCCTTCTGCAGACATGTGAACACCTACCCGATCTGGATCTACCCGGACCATGTCCCGGAATGCCCGCCCGACATTTACGAGTGTCGGCGCTTTGATCAGCAGGCCAGGGACGTGCTTGAGGCCGGCGGGCGTGTCTATCTTTCCCCGGAGAGCACCGGGGAGGCGCTGCCCAATTCCCTCCAAGCCCAGTTCAGTCCGGATTTCTGGTCCGTCTGTACCTTTCCCCAGCAGTCCGGATGCATGGGCTTGCTGATTGATGACACGCATCCGCTGTTTGCCCATTTCCCCACCCAATCCTACGGCACCTGGCAGTGGTGGCCCATGGCCAATGCCCGGGCACTGCTCCTCCCCCAACGCATTTCCTGCATTGTGGCGGAGATGGATTCCTATGCATTTCTGCGCCCCATGGCCATGCTGTTTGAATGCCGGTGCGGCAGCGGCCGCCTTCTGGTCTCCTCCATGGGCCTGCAGGACCTCTCCCGTTATCCCGAAGCCCGGGCCCTTACGCAGGCCATTTACACCTATATGCAGTCCGACTCCTTCTCTCCCACACAGTCCCTGTCCATGGAATGGATTCAGTCTTTATTTGAAAGGAATGAGGTACAACCATGAATTACAAGGAAATCGCTGACAAAGTCCTCGGCATGCTCCAGCGGGCCGACGGAAACGATCCCTCCCGTGGTCATCTCACCATGAACAACTGGGAATGGCCCACCGGCGTTGCACTTTACGGGATTTACAAGACCTACCAGCAGAGCGGCGACCCGGCCATTCTCGAATACCTGACCGGCTGGTATGAGGATATGCTCAGCCGCGAAACGCAGCCGCACCGCAATGTCAATACAGTGGCACCGGTTCTGGCCCTGACCTGTCTCTACGATGAAAGCCGGAATCCCGCCTACCTGCCGGTGATTGAAAGCTGGATTCAGTGGGTCATGGAGGAGATGCCCCGCACCGATTACGAAGGACTGCAGCACTGCACCGTCTGGAACAAGCATTATCAGCAGCTGTGGTGTGACACCCTGTTCATGGTCTGCCTGTTCCTGGCCAAGGCCGGCGTCGTGCTTGATCGCCCCGAGCTGATTGAGGAAGCGGAGTATCAGTTCCTGATGCACATCCGCTACCTGCAGAACAAGGTTAACGGCCTGTTCTATCACGGCTGGACCTTTGACCGCCGGCACAATTTTGCCGAGGCGTTCTGGGCCCGTGGAAATGCCTGGTTTACTGCCTCAGCCATTGAATTGTATGACATTACAAAGCGCAATAATGCCGCCATGCGCATGATTCACGCTGCCTGGCAGGACCAGGTTCTGGCCCTGTGGAAATACCAGCGGGTCAACGGCCTCTACACCACCCTGATTGATGTGGAGGAAACCTACTGTGAAACCAGTGCAACTGCCGCCATTGCCTACGGCGTTCTCAAGGGCGTCCGCCTCGGCTGGCTCCCGAATGAACCCTACGGCCCCATGGGCATGCTCTCCGCCCGCGCCGTCCTTGACAAGATTGATGAAACCGGCGCCGTCCAGGGCGTATCCGGCGGAACCGGCATGGGCAAGAACCTGCAGCATTACAAGGATATCATCGTCACCCCCACGGCGTATGGTCAGGGGCTCACGTTCCTCATGCTGACTGAACTCATGCTCCAGAAATAAGGGCAAAAAGTCTGAAATCAAATCAAAAAGGTTTTACAAAGGCTCCTGAAATATCAGGAGCCTTTGCTAAATGCTGAACCAAGTGAAAATAAGTGGCTGTTGTCAACTAACCTTTCAGTCGTATGACCTGCTGTGATTTGCCCTCCAATCCCCATTCCAGCCTGCGGAATGAGGGTGCGGAGGTTTTTCTTTGTCTCAGGCTATGCACAGAAAAACAGCTTGAACGAAAGAAATGACTTCAAAGAGATACGACGTAATGGAACCGAAAATAGGACTATATTCCTCCGCCGATGTGCTTAAAGCGTTGGGATCCTGGACAAGACCAGGTACGATGACCGGCCCCCCAGGCCGGTTTCGTTTCTGAAAGCTGTTCAGTCCCCGGCTACACGCCATCCGGTCCGTGTTCCGTCCTTTTCTATCCACATTGCGTAAAATTATTGTCGTATAAAGTACACCAGCATCCATTTTCTATCCATTTTCGCTCCAGACAGAAGCATTCTCCTCCACTTCGTTCATAAGTGTGCTCATTCCGGTCTGTCGGCTGCAAATGCCTGCCGCCTCAGCGCATCCGTCTGTCACGAAAAGGCGCCGCCGGGATCCTCTCGGAAGCTGCAGAAGCCCGCTGCCATCAACGCGCCAGACCAGACGCACCGGGCACTGTCACAGAGAATCCTCCGGCGGATTTCCCTGCCGCACGGTGGCCACTACCAGGCAAAGTACCGTGCCGGTCAGTACTGTTGTGACCATGTGCGTGATGCCCGTGGCCAGTCCATGCCAAAAGGCCTCCTCCAGCGGTTTTCCGTAAAGGAAAATATCGAGGCAGGGAGCGGCCAGAAACCAGGCGGCTGCATGTGCCGCCAGCTGGAAGCCGGCGAAAATCAGGAGATCCCTGACCGACAGTTCGCCTTTTTCGATCCCCAGCATGCCGCAGAGCTGACCGGCCAGTATCCCGTATATGCCGGCGGGCAGGACCCGGCTTAAGAGAATTCCGCCGGCACTGAGATCCAGCAGCAGCTGGCCCAAAAAGCCGGTCAGGCCGCCGGTCACCGAGCCGGACAGGGCCGCCAGTACGGCCAGAACGGCAAACTGCATGGTCAAAAAAGTGCCCGGCACCGGTCCGGGAATGGCCGCAAAGCGTCCCAGAAGATAATACAGGCCAATTCCCACGGCCATGATCACAACGGTCTTTGCGTATCTCATCTGTCTGCTTCCTCCTCCATGCTGGTCTTTTCCCGGAGCAGCCGCTCTAGACTTTCCCGGAGACGGCGGTCATCCTCCTCCGTCCGCCGGGCCGGTCCCCGCAGATGATGTTTGCCGCTTCGCCGGGCTTTTCCGGCCAGATGGCGGTCCATCAGGAGCCCCGAAATATTCTCATCCGTGTACTGCTTCCCGGAGGGATTGAGGGCATACACCCCTTTTCCCAGCGCCAGTGCCGCCACACCATAATCCTGCGTGATGACAAGATCCCCCCGGCTGCACCGGTTCACCAGCGCAAGGTCCACTGCGTCCCTGCCCGAGGCCACCGTCACAATGCGGCTGGTGTCAGAGGTCAGTACATGGTGCTCGTCGCAAAGCAGCACCACCGGCACATGGAAGGCCGCGGCAGTGATCTCAATCATTCGAATTGCCGGGCAGGCATCTGCATCGACATAAAGTGTCATTTTCTTTTATGTAACTCCCGTTTTGTCCTGTTTTGCCAAAGGCCGGAGCATCCGGACCTGCGCAGCCCGGTCAGTATACCATCTGTCGGGGTTTTAAGCAAACCGCCGCCGGCTGCGATGATGCCGCGTCACTGCGGCAGTATGGAAAATTCAGGCTTGACGAATTGTTGCATTCCCAATATAATCAAAAGGAAATTTTTAGCGAAGGGTACCTGAGGAGCGTAAAGATGAACGATAAGTTTCTTACATACCTGTTGAAACGGTTCCTGATGGCACTGCTGACCATCTTTCTGGTCATCGCCATCACCTTTTTTGTCATGCATGCCATTCCGGCAAGCCCGTTCAGTTCGGAAAAAGCCAAAAGTGATGCGGTTATCGCCGCGCTGGAGGCCAAATACGGGTTTGACAAACCGGTTCCGGTTCAGTTTATGAACTACCTGTGGAACATCCTCCACGGCGACTTCGGCCTCTCCACCGGCTGGGTGGGCAATACGGTCATTGATCTCATTATCGGCGGCTTTTCCTATTCCGCCCGCATTGGCCTGACCGCCGGGGTCATCGCCCTGATTTTCGGCGTCATCCTGGGTTCCATGGCCGCCCTTCAGCGGGGAAAGCTGCTGGATAAGATCATCCAGGTCATTACCACCGCACTGGTGGCCATGCCCAGTTTTGTTCTGGCCACCATACTGCTGCTTGTTTTTGCCCTGCAGCTGGGCTGGCTCCCCTCCATGGGCAATCAGCCGGGCGGCCTCATTCTCCCCGTCATCTCCCTCTGCCTCTACCCCATGGCCTATGTCACCCGCCTGCAGCGCTCCTCCATGCTGGATGTGCTGGGACAGGATTATATCCGGACCGCCCGGGCCAAGGGCGTCAAACGCAGCAAGGTCATTTTCAAGCATGCACTCAAGAATACGCTGACCCCGGTCATTACCTATGCCGGCCCCATGATGGCCTACATTCTGACCGGTTCCATGGTGGTTGAGAACATCTTCTCCGTTCCCGGTCTTGGACGGCTGTTTACCAACAGCATGCTTCGCACCGACTACATGATGATCATGGGCGTCACCATTTTCCTGGCCACCATCATTATCATGATGAACTTCATTGCCGATATCCTGTACAAAGTGGTCGATCCGCGTATTGATCTGGCCTGAGTCAAGACATGGAATAGAGGAAAGCATATGTCTGAAAATCGAAAGTTTAAAAATCCGCTGAGTCTGCAGGTGGACCCGAATCTGTTTGAAAAGGCGACAGAGGAGGAAAAAGCCCAGCAGGTAACCATGCGTGAATCCGTCTCCTTCATGCGGGACGCCATGCGCCGCCTGCGCAAAAACCATATCGCCATGATTTCCCTAGCCGTCATCGTGATCATCATGCTGATCGCCTTCATCGTCCCCAATTTCTACCCCTATACCTATACCAAGCAGGATGTTACCGCCCAGAATCTGGCCCCGTTCCAGTACAGTGCCAAGGAACAGGCCAAGATTGACAAGGGCTTCAAGGTTTTCCCGCACATCATGGGCACGGATGCCCTGGGCCGTGACTACGCCATCCGCGTCATCTACGGCACACGGATCTCCCTTCTGGTCGGCATCTTCTCCGCCCTGATCGTCATTGTCATCGGCATCATCTACGGGTCCATTTCCGGCTATTTCGGCGGAAAGGTGGACATGATCATGATGCGCATCGTGGATATCATTTATTCACTGCCGGATGTCCTCATCGTCATCCTCCTCTCCGTGGCCATCAAGGACTGGGTGTCCACCTCCAATAATTCCCTCATTGCCCGCCTCGGCGCCGGCATGGTGTCCATCTTCATCGTCTTCGGTCTTCTCTACTGGGTCTCCATGGCCAGACAGGTGCGCGGCCAGATCCTCTCCATCAAGGAACAGGAATACGTCCTGGCCTCAAAGGCCATAGGCGCCTCGCCGGCCCGGATCATCCTCAAGCACATGATCCCCAACTGCGTCTCGGTCATCATCATCATCGCTGCCATGCAGATCCCCAGTGCCATCTTTACCGAAAGCTTCCTCAGCTTCCTGGGTCTGGGCGTCTCCATTCCCATGCCCTCCCTGGGCTCCCTCGCATCGGATGCCCGGACCGGTCTGCGCTCCTACCCCTATCAGCTGATCTTCCCTGCCCTTTCCATCTTCCTCATTGTTCTCTCCTTCAATCTGCTGGGAAACGGCCTCAGGGATGCCTTCGATCCCAAGCTGCGCTCATAAGGAAGGGAGGACAAAACGATGAGTATGCTTGAAGTGAAAGACCTTCATACCTCTTTTTTCACTCCCTCCGGTGAGGTCAAGGCCGTCAACGGCCTGTCGTTTAACCTGGAAAAGGGCAAGGTGCTGGGCATCGTCGGGGAAAGCGGCAGCGGCAAGTCCGTCACCGCCTATTCCATCCTGCAGATCCTGACCCATCCGGGCCGGATCGTCTCCGGCTCCATTAAGCTGCACGGCCAGGAACTGGTGGGCCTCTCGGATGAGGAAATGCGCAGGATCCGCGGCAACAAGATCAGCATCATCTTCCAGGACCCCATGACCAGCCTCAATCCCACCTTTACCATCGGCAACCAGCTGATGGAGGCCATCTTGCTGCATACCGACCGGACCCGGGAACAGGCCCAGCAGCGTGCCATTGAAATGCTGAATCTGGTGGGCATCTCGGAGCCGGAAAAGCGGCTTGAGCAGTATGCTTTCGAGCTCTCCGGCGGCATGCGTCAGCGCGTCATGATCGCCATGGCCCTGGCCTGTGAACCGGATATCCTCATCGCGGATGAGCCCACCACCGCCCTGGATGTCACCATTCAGGCACAGATTCTGGAACTCATGCTGCGCCTGCAGAAAGAGCTGGGAATGGCCATCATCATGATCACCCATGACATGGGCGTCATCGCCCAGATCTGCGACGAGGTCATCGTCATGTACGCCGGCGGCGTCTGCGAGCGGGGAACCACGGATGAGATTTTCTACCACCCCATGCACGAATACACCCGTGGCCTCATGCGCTCCATTCCGCACATGAATGACGATGAGAAAAACCGCCTGATTCCCATTACGGGCACCCCCATTGATCTGCTCAACATGCCCAAGGGCTGTCCGTTTGCCCCCCGCTGTGATGCAGCCATGAAGATCTGTCTTCAGGAAAAACCAAAGGAATACTGGGTGGGACGGGATCATCTGTCCGCCTGCTGGATGAATGTCAAGGAAAATCGCTGTTACGCCGAGCGTCCGGAAGCTGATGAGGAGGTGAATGGCCGTGAGTGACAAGCGCACAGCCCCGCTGGTTCAGGTTCGTCACCTCAAGCAGTACTTCCCCGTCTCCACCGGCCTCTTTAAGAAAACCATGCTGAAGGCCGTGGACGATGTCTCCTTTGAAATTGAAAAGGGAGAAACCCTGGGTCTGGTGGGCGAAAGCGGCTGCGGCAAGACGACGGTCGGACGGACCATGCTACATCTGTACAAGCCCACGGAGGGGGAGATCTGGTTTGACGGAACCAAAATTGAAGGCACCCAGGCGCTGCACAGTTACCGCCGTCGCGCCCAGATGGTGTTCCAGGATCCCTATTCCTCGCTCAATCCCCGCATGACGGTGGCCGACATCGTGGCGGAGCCCATTGATGTGCACCATCTCTGCCCGAATAAAAAGGCCCGGGAGGACCGCATCCGCGAGCTGATGAGTCTGGTGGGACTCAATACCGAGCATGCCACCCGCTATGCCCATGAGTTTTCCGGCGGACAGCGGCAGCGCATCGGCATCGCCCGTGCCCTAGCCTCCCAGCCGGAATTCATCGTCTGTGATGAGCCGGTTTCCGCCCTGGATGTGTCCATTCAGGCACAGGTCATCAACATGCTGGAGGATCTCCAGCAGCAGCTGGGCCTGACCTACCTGTTCATCGCCCACGATATCAGCGTCGTCAAGCATATTTCAAACCGCATTGCGGTCATGTATCTGGGGCACATGATGGAGCTGGCCTCCTCCAACGAGCTGACCCATCACCCGCTGCATCCCTATACCATCTCCCTCATGAGCGCGGTTCCCCTTCCGGATCCGCGGGAGAGCCGCAAGCAGCAGCGCATCGTGCTGGAGGGGGATGTACCCAGTCCCCTCAAGATGCCCAGCGGTTGTCCGTTCCGGACCCGCTGTTCCCGGGCAACGGAGGAATGCGCCCGGAGGTGCCCGGAGATGAAAGAGGCGGCACCCGGTCATTTTGTTGCCTGTCATCACATCTGATTCGTGTTCCCCGCCGAAAGGCGTGAACAAATATACTACTTTGGGAGGAAAAACCATGAAGAAATTCGTCGTCCTCATGATGGCACTGGTTCTCATGCTGAGTGTCATGTCCTTCGCATCCGCGGAAGACGGCCAGGTCATCAAGCTATTCCTTGGCGGCGGCACCCCGCTGTCCATGGATCCGGCTCTGAACAGCGCCTCTGCCGGTTCCAACATCATCCGCAGCGCCTTTGCAGGCCTGACCGGATTCCAGTACAACGAAGCCGGCGAACCGGTCATGGCACCGGAACTGGCCGAGTCCTATGAGATTTCCGAAGACGGCCTCACCTACAGCTTCGTTCTGCGTGAGGGCCTCAAGTGGTCCGATGGCACGGATGCCACCGCCTCACAGATCAAGGCCTCCTGGGAGCGCGCCGCCTCCGCCGAGCTCGGTGCTGACTACGGCTTCCTGTTTGATGTCATCTCCCGCAACGAAGACGGCACCCTGGCCATCGACGTGGATGATGCCGCCCGTACCTTCGTCGTGCATCTCCCGCAGCCCTGCGCCTACTTCCTCGACCTGTGCGCATTCGTTCCGTTCTACCCGGTCCGCGTGGATCTGGCAGACAACGAGGGCATCTGGGCAACCAATCCTGAGACCTATGTGGGCCTCGGCGCCTTCAAGATGACCAAGTATGCGGTCGATGATGTCATCGTTTTCGAAAAGAACCCCTACTACTGGAATGCAGACGCCGTCAAGCTGGCCGGCATCGAGTTCTACCTCTCCGAGGACAACACCGCTATCCTGACCGCGTATGAAAACAACACCGTTCAGTACATTCAGTCCATCTCCTCCTCCGAGTATGATCGTCTGAATGCCACCTATCCGGGCGAGCTGGAGTTCTATCCGACGCTGGGCACCTATTACATCCTGTTCAACGTCTACAAGGACATGAGCCCCGCTTCAAAGCAGCTCACCGTTCAGGAGCAGAGCAAAGCCCGTTTCGCTCTTGGCCAGCTGGTCAACCGCGACGAGATCGTTACCTATGTCACCAAGGGCGGCGAAGTGGCCGCCACCGGCTTCTTCCCCAAGGAGCTCTCCGATGGTCTCAATGCTGACGTCCGCGCCTGTGCAGATTACGGCACCTGGTACACCGGCACCAACGAGCTCTCTGATGTCAACCCCGACCTGACCGTGGACCAGGTGGAAGCCCTGCAGACCCTGGTTGACCTCGGCTATCCGCACACCGGCACCATCGAGGCCGGCGACATCAAGTTCACCGACTTCCCGTCCATCGAGTTCGCGTTCAACAACAGCGGCAACAACGCCCTGATCATCCAGTATGTTCAGGAGACCTGGAACCGCTTCGGCATCACCGGCGTGGTCAATCAGGAAGCCTGGGCTACCCTGCAGACCAAGCTGAAGGCCGGCGACGCAGAGGCCGCCCGTATGGGATGGATTGCTGACTTCAACGATGTGGTCAACTTCCTCGAGATCTTCATCTCCAACTCCGGCAACAACTATCCGCGTCTTGGCCGTGAAATCGGCGATTACACCCGCAACAGCGAGGTCACCAAGGACGCCGGCATGGGCGCTTACTGGGGCATGGACGGCGACAAGACCTGGGCCGATGCCTATGATGCTCTGGTCGACGCCATCAAGGCCGCTACCGATCCTGCCGAGCGCGCCAAGCTGGCCGCTGAGGCGGAGAAGGTCCTCATGGCTACCGGCGGCGTGAACCCGCTCTACTACTACACCACCGCTCAGATGCTCAAGCCGAACGTGCACAACGTAATCCGTCTTGCCACCGGCGACGTCATCTGGAACTACGCGTACATGGACTGATCCCCGGATAAAGGACAATACAAAGGCACAGAGCCAGCGCTCTGTGCCTTTTTCATTTCAGGAATGCTGCCGTTTCTGTCCGGCGAGCCACTCAAGCAGTGTCACCGGCTGTCCGTTAAGGAGAACCGGCTGCCCGTCCATGTCCAGCCGACAGTCATCGTTCAGGACGGGGACCCAGGCAAAGTGCCCGATGTATTCATAGGGTTCCCCCTCCGCATCCCTGATCCGGCCGTGCCTGTCCACAATGTTATCCCAGAACGTGAAATGGCAGTTCCCGGCACCAGCCGCCATCAGGCGGCGATATGTGGCCGCCACAGTCGTTTCCGGATTCACCGTCGTGTCATTTTTCGCGTGGGTAAACCAGATGGGCACAGTGCGCAGCTGCTCAATCTGCTCATCCGTAATCCGCTCATCCGGCATGGCCTCACAAATGGGGAACGCACCCGCAAACAGGTCCGGATAGGACATCAGCATGCGCATGGTCATGAAGCCGCCGTTGGAATCACCTCCGATATACACCCGATCCGGATCAAGTACGCAGCGGAAACGTTCCATGAACTCCCCGATCAGTCCCCGAAGTGCCTCTGTATATATGGACACTCCGGAATCCCCGTATTCCCCGCTCCCGTCATCCATCCACATGGTATCGCACTGGGGCACCAGCACAAAGGCACCGCCGAACAGTTTCTGGACCCGTTCGCCGGTCAGTTCCGGCACCTTGTGGCCGGAATAAGCCACCGGCAGATCCTGACCGCCCTCCCCTGCCCCGTGCAGGTAGATGATCAGGGCCTTGGGGGCCTCCAGCGTGCGCGGGATGAAATAGCCGTACCGGATGGGATGCTGCGGATCCGATGACACGTCCTGCTGAAACGCCTGAATCATCGGATTCAGCACGCCGGCACAGCGGTCAAAAATCTCTCCCCAAAGTGCATCCTCGCCTGAGCCAATCGGCCCCGTACACGTCACGCGGTACTGGTGCACAATGTACCGGCCATGCCCGTTCATATTCCTGTGGTCCGCAATCAGCGCGCAGGAACAGTCCCACGCCGGCCCAAAGGGCATCTCAAGCGCCACGATCCGGCTCTCCGGGACCTCCTCGCCCGTCATCGTGCTGGGAAATGCCCTTTGTACGGGCCGATAGGCGCAGCTCTGCACCATCTGATCCCGTTCAAGAAAGGACTTGGGGATCTCAAGTCTGGACCCGTCCCGGTCCTTCAGCTCCACATAAACCGAGAACCGCTCCGGTTCCAGTTCCTCCGCCCGGACCGGACGGGGCATACACAGCAGCAGCCGCGTCACATATGGACCGGCATCCGTCACCTCAATGATCTGATAATACTGTTGACCCATCGTTTTTCCTTCCTTCTTTTTAAAGCCTCCGCCTTAATCGTTTGCCCGATTTCCTTTGGCTGAGGCCAGAATTCGATCCCCTGCCGCTGCGCGGCAGGGCTTATCCGCGCTGACAGTGCAGAATGACCCGGATCAGCCGTGCACAGGCCCGCTTCAACGCCTCCATAGAAAGCGTTCCCGCCTCCAGTTCCTCCCGCAGGTTGTCCATATCCATGGCCTGTCCCGGCATCACCAGATCGTTTCCGGCGCGCATGCAGCCGGCGGCTGTACAGGAACTGTCCTGATTTGTGGTGGTCCAGTCGGTCATGATCACCCCGTCAAATCCGAATTCACAGCGTGCCGCTTTCATGCAGAGATCATGGCTGTTTGCCGCGTGGACGCCGTTCACCAGATTATAGCTGGTCATGATGGACAGGGGATGCGACTCCCGTATGGCAATTCCGAATCCCCGCAGATAGATTTCCCGAAGCGCCCGCTCGGAGAGGATGCTGTCCGAATGCATCCGGTCATCCTCCCGGTTGTTGCAGGCAAAGTGCTTGATGGTTGTCCCGCAGCCCGGGAATTTCTGCACCCCGCGCGTCATGGCCGCCGCCATGATTCCGCTCAGCAGCGGGTCCTCAGAATAATACTCAAAGTTCCGCCCGCAAAGCGGATCCCGGTGAATATTCATGCCCGGTGCCAGCCAGAGCGTCACCCCGAAGTGGACCATTTCCGCCCCGATGGCCTCCCCGCACCGCCGCACCAGCTCCGGATTCCAGGTCTGCGCCAGCATGGTCCCCACGGGCAGTGCCGTGCAGAACTGATAGCGCGGCTCTCCCTCCGGCATCTCCCCTCTGTACAGGAAACCATTTTCCATGTTCATCTCCAGAGGGACCGGCTGGATCTTTCCATCCCTGACAAAATAGCGCTGTGTCAGGCGCAGGCCTGCCGGTCCGTCTGCCAGGACAATGCCCGGCACCCCCAGTGCCGCCGCGCAGTCGCTGGTTTCCCCGGCCGATCCCGGCACCGAACTGCCGGCAGACCCCAGGGCGCTTCCCTGTCTTTTTCCCGGATCGCCGATGACCAGTGCAATCCGCTGCTCCTGGGTCAGCTGTTCCGTGACTAATTCCGCCTCCCTGTCCGGCGTCGGCTCGGCATAATCCGTCTCCGTCATACAGAGATGCGGATACGGCAGAACGGGAACGGACCCGGCGGCCTCTGTCATCTGCAGATAGCGCGCCTTTGCCGTTTCCCTCTGGGGATGCAGCTCTTCCAGGGACTCCTGTACGGGGCAGATGTGCATGGTCCGCTGAATCGTCAGATCCTCACTGAGGGAGAGCGCGCCCACAAGCCGGCTCTCCTTCAGGGACATTCCCAAGTACAGCCCGTACAATCCTTTTTCAAGCACCCAGCCGGGGACTGCCGGATCATACGAGGTCAGTGCATCCGCCTCAAAGGACAGTTCCAGCCGCTCCCCGGTTCCCGGCTGAAGCAGGCCGGACTTGGCAAAGGCCGCCAGCCGCCGCGCCTCCTTCTCCAGTTTCCCAAAAGGAAGCTGAACGTACAGCTGCACCACTGCCTTGCCAGCCACGGCCCCGGTATTTTTCACCTCAGTCCGGACCAATACCCGTCCCTCCGGCGAAACCGTGATTTCCGGGACACCCAGCTCAAAGTCCGTATAGGAAAGTCCTTCCCCGAAGCCATAACGAACCGGAATGCCAAAGGTATCAAAATAACGGTAACCCACGTAGATCCCCTCGGTATACCGGACCTGACTCGTCCCGTCCTCGCGCAGAAAACCGGCCGATGACGGATAATCCTTGTAGTGACAGGCCCAGGTATCCGTCAGGTGCCCGCTGGGACAGACCTGCCCGCTGAGCACCGCCGCCACCGCCTCCCCGCCAGCCATTCCCGGCTGGGAGACAATCAGCAGGCCCCGGATGGCGGGATATCTGTCCAGGAAGGAGAGATCCATCACCCCGCCGGCATTGATGATCACGATGACGTTTTCATACGCCCGGCAAACGGCCTCAAGGGCCGCCTCCTCCTCTGCACTGAGCAGATAATCCCCGGGCAAATGACGGTCTGCTCCCTCACCTGCGATCCGGCTGATCACGTACACCGCCGTGTCCGCATCCGTTTCAGGGATTGGATCACCGGTCGGAAGCCTGAAAGGAGTCGAGCTGTACGCTCTGAAAAAGGGAACATTTTCCCCGTTCATTTTCTCATAGATCCGGTCACGCCACCTGAGCCGTTCCGCCTCATACAGCCGGTCATATCCGCGCAGCCACGAATCACTGGCAATCACAAAGCCCAGTTTCCGCATTCCTTCTTCAATCGTCGTGCTGTGCCGTTCATTTACATCTCCGGATCCGGTTCCGCCCTTGACCGTATGGGATGCCCCCGCCCCAAACAGCGCCACGCGGCTGCCGGGCTCCAAGGGCAGTACGCCCTCATTTTTCAGGAGGACAATCCCCTCCTCCGCGGCCTCACGGGCAATTGCCGCATGCTCACTTTCCCAGACCTGAGGCATTTGGCTCGCTGCCCCACCGGGTCCCGGTTGGTTTTTTCCCATCTCACATCTCCTCCTCACGTTTGTTCATCTGCCTTTACGGCTTCGTCCCGACATTTGCCGCTGTTTCGCTGCCTGTACAAACAGGCATAGCATACCATGGAAAGCCGTAAAGTGCTACCAGTATTCCCTCTGAACAGACGAAAAATTTGTCTCAGTCGTTCGACGTGCAGCTCCTGCCGTGAATGCTCCGACAACCGCCACACTGATCTGCAGCGATGAGACACGGAAACCTGTACCTGTCCCCGCCGGAAAAGCAAACAGTGAAACACGACCAAGTTTTACAGTCCTAGCCGTGTACATTTATATGTTTCTTTGGAACAATTCCCGTATGATAATGGAGAATTTGCACAGGTAATGGCAGAAGAAGGCCGGACTACAGGGATAAAATTCAAAAATGGCACTGATAATGGCACTGATAATGGCACTGATACATTGCCCAAGAAGTCTGCTGCGTTTTTGATGAATTATTCGAATAAGAAAAGAGCGACAGCCGAAAGTATTATGACATCCATCGTTTCAGACAGCACGATAACTATTCCCGAGATAGCTGAGGTATCAGGTTCAAGCATCCGAACAGTGAAAAGATATCTGAAAGAATTTCAAGATGGAAATATCCTAAAACGCGAGGGCAGCGATATAAGTGGACGATGGATTCTTTCTTGAAACTCTGGGGATGATTAAAAATGATATGACGGCTGATCATTCCCCGGAAGGATCTGAATATGTCACCGAGTAAACTGGCAGCACAGGTCAGTCACGCAAGCATGGCTTTTCTGAGTCATCTGAACTTTGAAGGCGGATTGCAGAAAGTTGTTTCCCCGGATACCGGGGAAATGGAACGATCTGGGATCATAATCACATGGGCACACGGCACATGCGTTAACTTTGCTTTTATTTGCAGTATTATCTTTACTGCTGTACATTATCGCCAGCTCCATTGTGGAGGACATCCATACCGTTCTTGTGATGGACACCGCGTTTAACACCCAGACATTCGCATAATCCGAACCCGATACATTCTGTATCGGGTCTTTTCTTTTTCAACAAGACAAGACCGTCAAATCAGACAAAAAACTTCCATGAACGTATTGCAATCTGGAAATTGATATGCTATCCTTTACTAAAGCGCTTTAGTAAAGGATCTGAAGATGCGTAAAACCATGACATTAGCGGCCCTGGCAAAGGAACTGGGGCTCTCCGAATCCGCCGTGTCCAAGGCCCTGAACGATTACCCCGATATCAGCCCGGCCACCAAAAAGCTCGTCCGGGAGCAGGCCGAGGCCCTGGGCTATTCTCCCAATCTTCTGGCCCGGAATCTCGCCCGGAAAACCACCAATTTCGTCGGCATTGTCATTCGTGACGTTTCCTCCATCTACGGGGAAATGTACAAATCCCTGACGGTTGCCGCCAGACACCGCGGACTGCACCCGATCCTGTATGATACCGGCAACGATTCCGGCCTTGAGCAGGAATCCATCCGGAATCTGCTGGACACCAAGGCCATGGGCATCATCCTCGTTCCGGTCGCGGAGGATCCGGACATGATCCGACGAAAGACCCGGAACAAGGTGCCTGTCGTCTTCCTGGGCAGCAAGGTGCGAAGCAGTGAGGTAAACTATGTCTGCACGGATACAGCTGCCGGCACGGAACTGGCCCTGCGGCACCTCACTCATCTGGGGCACCGGGAAATTGTCATGCTGTGCGACTCAAAAACCTCCGGTTCCCGCAGCCGCCGCATCTCCGTTTACCGGCAAATCATGCAGGAACTGGGGCAGGAGCCGCGGATTTTCCCCATCCCTCCGGATGAGCCGGATCTCTCCCAGGCCGGCTATCAGCTGACCCGGAAGCTCCTTTCCTCCGGCATCCGCTTCACCGCCATTTACGCCTGCAAGGACATGCTGGCCATTGGCGCCATGGGAGCCCTGACGGAGGCCGGCATCCGGATTCCGGAACAGGTCTCCGTGGTCGGCTATGACGGCATAGATGCCGCCGCACTGCCCATGATCCGCCTGACCACCGTCGCGCAGCCGCGAACGGAAATGGCGGAGCAGGTCATCGACATGCTCTGCCGGCACGCAGAAGACCTTTCCCTGCCGCCCGAGCATTGCCTGGCCGCACCCCAGCTGATTCTGCGCAGCAGCACCGGTCCCGTCTGATCCGCCCGGGAGTCCCTATCTCCTCCATGCCAGCCCTGCCGGATCCGCTTTCCAGGGCCCCGGCTTTGCCAGACTGCATCATGATCCCCTGTTTTCATCCGGCATAACAGGACAACCTGTTAAAACATATTCCTGAAAAAGGAAAAGGAGGTACATCGCATGAAAAAAATCGCATCGCTTTTCGTCGTCCTTACCCTGTTCACCGCTTTGCTGATTCCCGTCTTTGCGCTGGCAGAACCCGAGGTTCAGAAAGCTATCTCCGAGGCAGCTTCCATGAGCTGGGATGACCTGCTCGCCAAGGCCCAGGCCGAAA
>DGWH01000131.1:74896-82877 GCA_002395225.1 Christensenella sp. UBA4263 | reverse complement strand
GGATAAAAATCCAGCAGAGTCAGCGCGTCATACCAGATCGCGTGCATGCTGCCGTCCTTATCGCGGCAGATGGACTCTCCCATTCTTGTCAATACGTCTCTCAGGTCAGTGCCTTTTCGTTCAAGCGTGGTGACCCAGTGCATAAACCTCTGCCAGCCGATGGTATAGGATTCCCGCAGAATGGTGCGTGCCTCGTCAGAGAGCTTCAGCTGCTGCAGTGTTTCAATCCGGTGTTTCAGCGATGCGTAGGCATTGGGCTCGCTGTCAGGCAGGTCAACTGAATAGGGACGTAGCAGCAGGTTGACGTCATCGCGGGTGATGAATGCACGGCTGCGAAGCAGTTCCAGATCCTGAGAACCGGGGTAATCACTGATCTGATAATCAATCCAGTTGCCGGCCAGTCCGTCCCTGAGATTGTCCTCCTGCTTTGCCACCTTTTTGGCATTGGCGCAGCATGCCTCGGCCAGGTCAAAAGCCGAGGCAAAACTTGTTTTCCGGGTGACAAAGGCAATTCCGGTGCAGACATACAGGGGAACCTGAAGGCCCCATTCCCGGAAAAGCAGATTTCCGTCCAGATTTCGATAGAAAAACTCCAGAAAAGGAAAGACCATGCTGGCATTGCAGAGGATATTCAGGTCATCTCCGGCCTGGTGGATAATCTGAAAGACATGGGCAAAGTCGGTGTTATCCGTTTGGATTTTTTCATAATAGGCCCTGAGATCCGCAATAGTGGCCTTCATGATCCGGTCATAGCTCCCCGAGATGTTCCGGTCGATGATGCGCCGGGCACGGATGCCTTCCTCATAGTCTGAGGTGTTCTGGATAATCCGGGCGATGGTGATTCCAAGATTGTTGCCATCTGCGTGGATGACGGCAAGGTAGTCCTTTCCATCGGGGGTGCGTGTGGTCTTGATGTCGTCCATTCCGATGACGGTCCCCCGCCCGACGACTTCCTTTCGCCGGAGAATGGAAGCCCGGGACACGTAATCGCCATGGACCGGGTCAATGCCTTCCACTGGTTCGCCTGTTCGGTTTTCCCGGATGGCGACGGACAGAGACCCAAGCGGGTTGGCGATGTCACCGGAGGCCTTAATAGCATCCAGCCGGCTGTACAGAGAGGAGATATCCCGGCTGAAATCGCCTGTCATCTCCGTGACAGCGGCATCCACGTTCAGGGAATAGGCGTGATCCAGATAATAGCGCGAGCACTTGCGGATAATTTTCTGAGCAAGCCGGCCGGTGCGGACGATAAAGAGGGCATTGCCCGCTGCGGAGATGATCATCTGAAATTTGATCCGCTCAGATTTGAAATAGGGGATCTCCGCATCCGGATCGCGTGAAAGATCAAACTCGTCGTCCTCAAGCGGCGTGTCAATGGTTTTCAGTGCTGAATAAATGGCATCGTTCAGAATGTGCAGCATCAGGTCACTGCCGCCCAGCGTATCAAAATAGGAATTTGCCCGAAACATGAATGCCTGGATCTGCCGGGTATCCAATATACAGAGGACGGGTTTGTCCATCCACTCCTGTTTCATGCGAATTCCTCCTCCTGGATCTCAATAAGGGTCTTTTGCCCGATCGCTTGCGCATTGACCGGGATTTGAAAACGGCCGCGTCACAGCAGAACCACGCCTGTGTCAAACCGGTGCGCTGATCATCTGCCGGAGCTGATTTGTCGGGGATCTTGATAAGCGGTCACTTGCCGGCCGGGATGTGCTTTTCCGGATGCCGGACATAGTAATACAGCATGGCTGCCTGAACCGTCTGGTTTAAAAAGGAGCTAAGCCACACACCCCAGATGCCCATGCGGAAGACCATGACGGTCAGAAGGACGGAAACAAGATTAACGGCTGTAAAGGCGATGATGCTGCAGAACGCGGCCTGCTTCATCATGCCCATACCCTGAAGACAGCCGCTGTAGATAAATTTCAGCGTCTGGGAAATGCAGATCACGCCAATTAGGATGGCCGAGATAGCGCCCATCCTGACGAATACCTCGTCATCGCTGAAGAAGGTGTAAAAGGCACGGCCGCCGACGGCAATCAGAATGCCGAGGATCACTGCACAGGTCATTCCGAGTTTTGTAATCGTTTTGCGTGTGGCGGTGACCAGTTCCAGATCTCCCTTGCCCCAGGCTCTTCCAACCAGTGTAAGGCTGGCGGTCTGCAGGCCGGTGCCGAGGGCGTAGTTGATGTTCAGCAGATAATTGCCCAGCGAGTATACCGCCATCTGATAGGAACCGATTCGTGCGGTAATTCCGGAGATGAAAAGCAGGGCAAACCGCATATTGAGGTTGTCTACGGCGCAGTTTTTGGTCATCTCCGTAATTTCACTCAGGCTCTTCAGAGTCATGTGGTACTTCTGCTTGATGCAGAACGGGATATTGATAAAAAGCTTCTTGTTGCACAGGAAAATGAGACACATCACCAGTGCGGCAGCCTGGCCCAGCACGGTTGCAATGGCAGCGCCTTTAATTCCGAGAGCCGGAAAGCCGCAGCGTCCTTCAATCAGCAGATAGTTGAAAAGAATGTTGACCGCACAGGAAAGCACATTGTCCGCAAAAGTCAGTTTTGTCTCGCCGATGCCTCGAAGGGCGGCGTTGATGGTCATGTATAGCAGGTTGAAAATCATTCCGCCCATGATAATGCGGAAGTAGAGGATGGAGTTTTCCATGGTGTCTTGCTGGCCGGAAAACAGCATCATAATCGGCTTTGCCAGCAGGACGGAGAGCACCCCCAGTCCAAGAGAAAGGAGAACCACCAGTTTCAACACGTGGTCCAGAACCTGATTGGCACTGACCTGATCGTCTTTGCCGTAATATTTTGCCACAAGGCTTGTGGTGACCGTATGAAGGGCAAAAAAGATACTGAAAATAAAAAGCTTCGGCTGATTGGTAACGGAAACGGCGGAGATGGCCGAAACGCCCAGAGCCGATACCATTTTGGAGTCAATGATCCCTGTAAACGTGTTAAACAGTGTTTCAAGAAATGACGGGACACTGATTTTGATAATTTCTTTGTGTAGATTTTGCGTGTTGTCCATTCTTATACCTCTGCGATGAATGATGCTTGATTTCGGGAAAGTCCAATCTGAAAAACGGACCCGGATCTGGGCCGGTACAATACAAAAAAAATGCCCCGCCGCGCGGTTGACGCCACAGACGGCATCCCCCTCAGCATAGCGGGGTTATTATCAAGTATTCTACAAATGGAAAAACAAGTTGTCAATCATTATTTCAGCATACACAGAGAGCACGATGGCATGATCGGGGTATCCCGGGTAGGGTTATTTTGCGTCTTTCAAAAAGGCATGTTGCCGCCTTGTTTTGTGAACGATTTTAAACCTCTGACACGCTGCTTCAAGGGGAATCAGCTATCCTGAATGAAGTGGAACAGGCGCAGGCAGCTTGACAGCGCCCCACACGTCAGGATTGACGTATAGCTTCTTAAGAGAACCGTGATGGTAGATGGCACGGAGGCCCCATGCCCGATGCTTCCGATGTTCGAGCAGGACGTGAATAACTTCTTCACCACGGTGCTGAACCCGCTGGCGGCAGACCCTTCCATTCTCGTGATCCCTGATGACGGGGAAGCGGAACGGGAGCAGCTGGAGGCACAGCTCCAGTCCGTAAAGCGCAGGCAATCCGTCCTCCACGACCGCGCCCTGGCGGACAGGGATACGGCGGAATTACGGGAGAAGAAGGCCGCCCTGGACTGCGAGGAGAAAACCATTCTTGACGCCCTGTCGAAGCTGGAGAAAAAGAACCCGGTCGATGACCTTCGGAGGGCGGTAATCAAAAGAGGCGTGAGGGAGAGCTTCGAGATTTCCGACGAAGCCCTGTTCTCCTCTTTTGTAGACCACGCCGTCCTCCGGTCGAAGGAAAAAGCGCAGTTTCATTTCACCTGCGGGCTGGTGGTGGAGGAGGATATGCACGTGCAGAAAGTTGGCAGGTCATACACAGAGGTTTCGGTGAGGACAGAATTTAACGATGAGCAGAAAGGAGCATTCACATGGCAGTAAAAGTTATCAGAGCAAGAAATACAGACCCCGTGGTCACCATGCCCGCACCGGTCACGAAGGCGGCGGCCTACTGCCGCGTGTCCACGGACTCCGAGGAACAGGAAAGTTCCTACGAGGCGCAGGTCACGCACTACACGAATTTCATACAGGCTCATGACGGCTGGGAGCTGGCAGGAATATTTGCGGACGAAGGCCTTTCCGGCACACAGGCGAAAACCAGACCGCAGTTCAACGCGCTCATTGCCGCTTGTGAATCCGGCTCGGTCAACCTTGTGATCACCAAATCCATCAGCCGCTTCGCAAGACACACGCTGGACGCGCTGAACTACATCCGGAAGCTGAAAGCCCTTAACATCCCCATCATCTTTGAAAAGAAATCCGTGAACACGCTGGAAGCCTCCGGGGAACTGATGGTCACGATTCTCGCATCCATCGCTCATCAGGAGTCAGCAACCATCTCCCAGAACGTCCGTAGGGCATAGGCTTCGGATTTCAGGAAGGCAGAGGACGGGTCAACTTCTCCTCCTTCCTTGGATACAGGCGAGGCGACAAGCCGGGGATCTACGAGATCGTCCCCGCCGAGGCGGATGTGGTGCGGCGCATCTATAGAGCTTTTCTTGAGGGCTACAGCCCGAAGATGATCGCGGACGGACTGATGGAGGATGGCATCTGTACCCCCTCCGGTGGAGAAAAATGGTATCCGAGCACCGTGTCGAGCATTTTGGAAAATGAGAAATACGCCGGAGACCTCCTGATGCAGAAATGGTATGTGGAGGACTACCTGACGCACAAGTGCGTGAAGAACAGCGGGGAGAAACCACAGTATTTTGTAGAAAACGACCACGACCCCATCGCGCCGAAGGCGGTGTTCTACCAGGTGCAGGGGGAAAAGAAGCGGCGGAGCGGTCAGGCAAAGGACCAGAGCAAGCTCCGGTTCGGGAACCGGCTTGCGCTGAACGGCAGGCTCATCTGTGGCAAGTGCGGCAGGACGCTGAAGCGGTATGTGAAACCGGATGACGCCCTGACCGACTGGCGGTGCAGGCAGAGGGCGCTGGTGAAAAAGACGGACTTCAACGAGGATGTCCCGACCCGGTGTGATTGCCGCATCGTGAGGGAGGCAGAGGCGCAGAGGGCTGTGGTGATGGCGTTCAACACGCTGCCGAGCAGACGTGAGGAGCTGGTGGTACAGCGGGAGAGGCTGCTCACGGGTGAGATCGGCAGGATTGACGCGCTCCTTAAAATGTTTGATGGACAGCAGGACAGGCTGGAGGAGCGGCTGGAGGTGCTGGCAAGCCAGGTGCCGGAGGACGAGGAGCCGATGAACACCACCGTGGTTGACGAGGTTGGCAGCGCACAGGTGATTACCCGCGAGATGGACGAAGCGGCATTCCTGAGAAGCCAGATCGTTGAAATAAGACGCCGGAAGGATGGACTTTACGCCGAGAGGGCGGAGCACGCATACACAGAGGTGCAGATCAGGCTCCTGCTGTAGCTGGTGGACGAGATGGTCAAGAACAGCCTGCCGGAGTGGATGAGCCGGGAAGCAGAAGCTGTAGAAGAGACCGGAGTCTGCCGTGACTACGACGACTTCTTCAGCCGCACGAGATACACGGTGCCGGAGGGGGGCTGGACGAAAACGGGCGGATGAAAGCCTTCAACAACGACCAGGTCATCCGCTATCTGGACAGGGTGGTGGTGAAGGATGACGGCTACGAGGTGATTTTCAAGGCTGGAGTGACCGTGGAGGTCGAGGTGTGAACGGGAACACGGGGCAGTCATATCATTGTGAAAATGGCGATGTGGCTGCCCGTTTTTTTTGTTGGAGCTATAGACAAGCATAACAATATATGGTAGACTGTCAACCATATTAATGACAATGGGTTTAGTTTGCTCATTTTCGGAAAATCACAGGGAGTACGTTTATGCGGGACAAGGAAAAAGACGCGGCTCAGATGGCGATCAAGCGGAGGCATTTTCTGGAGAAGGCCTACGAGCTTTTCACGAGGAAGAACATTGAATCCGTATCCATGATCGAGGTGGCCAAAGCGTGCGGCTATGGCACGATGACGCTTTACCGTTATTTCAGCACGAAGCCAAAGCTTGTGGTCGCTGTGGCGACGTGGATCTGGGGGCAGACCATCCAGGAGAATCAGGCGCGCAGGCCGAATGTGGACTTTGAGAGTATGACCGCGTTGGGGATCTTTGAATTCTATCTGGACTCCTTCATCGAGCTGTACCGGCACAAGCGCGACCTGCTGCGATTCAATCAGTTTTTTAACATCTACATTCAGTCAGAGCGCATCAACCCGGAAGTGATGAAGCCATACAGGGACATCATCGAAGAGCTGAGGACGAGCTTTCGTGTAGTCTACGAAAGGGCACAGCAGGATCACACCCTCCGCACGGACGAGTCGGAGGAGGAGATGTTTTCCACCACGCTCCACCTGATGCTGGCAGCGGCGACGCGATACGCCATCGGGCTTGTGTACATCCCGGAGAGCGGGTTTGACGCAGAGAAGGAACTGGAGAAGCTGAAAGAAGCACTTCTCATGAGGTATAGAAAAGGATAACGAATTGTTTCCATCCCCCTGTATCTGACGCCGACCGTGACGACGAGCTATGCAGTGGGGCTGGTGGTTCAGGGGGGGAACGATCCGGAGAAGGGGCTGGAAACGCTGCAAGAGATGCTGACGCAGCGGCAGGTGAAGCCTCAACTCATGGAAATATACCGGCAGTGAAACACACGGGACAGACCGGGGAAGGGAGCAGACAGCATGGCGGAGCAGAAAAAGCCTGAAACGACAGAGATAACCATCATCGACGAGCGTAACATCCGGGATAAGATTTACGAAGTCCGGGGAGTAAAGGTGATGCTGGATTTTGAATTGGCGGAGATTTATGGGTATACGACAAAAGCATTTAACCAACAGGTGAAGAACAATATAGCGAAGTTTGATGAGGATTTTCGCTTCCAGATTACTCGGGAAGAACTGGAAGAGCTGGTGAGGTCAAAAAATTTGACCTCACGGGGAAATACAGTATTTAAGGGACAATCAGGAGGTACTCGATATCTGCCTTGGTGCTTTACTGAATCGGGAATATATATGCTCATGACCGTGCTTAAGGGCGAATTGGCCACACGACAGAGCAAGGCATTGATCCGTATCTTCCGGGCTATGAAGGATTACATCATCGAAACGCAGGGATTGGCTTCTCAGCGCGATGTGCTCCGGCTTTCCATGCAGACGACGGAGAATACAGAAGCCATTCGGAAACTGCAATCTACGGTGAAGGATCAGGAGAAGCTGCTTGCGGATCAGCAAAAGGCTATCCTGGCGATAGACGATCAGCTGATGGACGCCCGTGAACAGCTTAACGAAACGGTAAAGAAGTCAGACCTTGCCCCTGTGCTTCTCCAGTTCCAGAAGGAAGAGCAGAAAGAGATCCTGCTTCTGAACGGGGAACCGGTCACGGCGGACCTGACCTATATGGATATTTACAGCAAGGCCGGGAAGAATGTGTATCTGGTGGATAACTACATCAGCCTGAAAACGCTGAATCTCCTGCAGACGGTGAAAGCCGGCGTGAGTGTGACAGTGTTCAGCGACAACCTCGGCAACTGGCTGCATGCCAGCGACGAAGCGGATTTCCGGATGCAGTTTCCAGGCATCCCCATTCAATTTATCACGGTCGGCGGGATCACGCATGACCGTTACATCATTCTGGACTACGACGAAACGGAGGAAAGAATATTCCTGTGCGGGTCTTCCTCCAAGGATACCGGAATCCGAAAGATCAGTACCATTGTGGAAATGAATTCCGACGGCGTAAAGAAGCTGCTGCACGGAGTGGTGGATCAGATGAAACAGAATCCGGCGCTCAGTTTGAAATAAAATTACGGGAAAGGACTTGACAAGGATGCTGAACCGGCGCACACTCAGAGCAGAGCAGAGCAGAGCAG
>DGWH01000131.1:69728-74792 GCA_002395225.1 Christensenella sp. UBA4263 | reverse complement strand
GCAGAGCAGAGCAGAGCAGAGCAGGATAAGTCTGCCCTTTTTGAACTTCATAGAATGGGCTCCCTGACGCATGGCGCTTCCGGGTAACCGGGATGCTGTGCGTCATTTTTTGTCTGATCGGAAACGAGAGCGATTAGAAGGAGGGTGTATTCCATGAAAAAATGGGTTTTGATGATTCTGGGTCTCTTGATGATGTTGGTGCTTGCAGTACCGGCAGTGGAAATTGAGACCAAAAGGTATCGCACATAATTTGGATCAAATGTCCGGTAGATAAGTGCCGGATAGAGACGTTTCCATCCCGAAAAATAATCATGTAAAACCTCTGCAGAAGAGCCTTATTTGACGAAAGAAGATTCAGACGGTATAATAAACATACAAGACGGAGGTGAGTGGATGCTGATTTCGACAAAGGGCAGATATGCCGCGCGTATGCTGATTGATATTGCCCTTTACCAGGGCGAAGACGGATATGTAACCATGAGAGATGTGGCCAGACGCCAGCAGATTTCAAAAAAATACATGGAAGCTTTTACAGCGCCCCTTGCCTCAGCAGGGATTCTGGGGATACGCCGGGGGAAAAACGGTGGATACCGGCTGCTGATACCGCCGAAGGATATCACTCTGTGGCAGATCATCTGTCTCATAGAGGGACCGCTTCATGCTGTTGCCTGTACGCAGAGGCCCGTGAATGAATGTGCCAGATGCGATTTCTGCATCACGCTGCCGGCATGGCAGGGACTTGAAAAAGTGGTTCGGGACTATCTGGAATCAGTGTCCCTGCAGCAGCTGATTGACCAGGCAAAGCCACAGCCTCTTAATCTGGAAGATTATCCCTGCGGTGTATAAACGAAAACAGAAGAAACAAGCCCTGCCTTGGCAGGGCTTGTTCTGATGGGAGGATGGATCTGCACGGGATGGGACGTGCTGAACATGCCGCACATGGCCAGTGCTCCGGTCTGTCCGAAGCGGTGCAGGACCTGTCTTACCTGACAGCCTCAAATGCGGCATCCAGAGCGGCGATCAGGTCTTTGACATTTTCCGTGCCGATGGACAGGCGAATGGTGTTCGGGCGGATTCCCTGATCCAGAAGCTCCTCATCTGAGAGCTGACTGTGGGTGGTGGTGTAGGGATGGATGACCAGGGACTTGACATCTGCCACATTGGCCAGCAGAGAGAAGATGGCCAGGTTGTCGATGAACTTCTTGGCGGTGCTGCTGTCGCCTTTGATTTCAAACGTAAAGATGCTGCCGCCGCCATTGGGGAAGTATTTCTGATACAGGGCATGACTGGGTTCAGACGGAAGTGAGGGATGATGCACCGCCTCTACCTGCGGATGCCTGGACAGGTACTCAACGATCTTCAGGGCATTTTCCACGTGCCGCTCCACGCGCAGGGAAAGCGTTTCAAGTCCCTGCAGGAAGATGAACGCATGGAAGGGCGACAGGGTTGCGCCGGTATCGCGCAGGAGAATGGCCCGAATATAGGTGGCAAAGGCGGCCGGACCTACCGCGTCGTAGAAGGAAATGCCGTGATAACTGGGATTGGGATCGCTGATCCACGGATACTTTCCGCTGGCTTTCCAGTCAAACGTGCCGCCCTCGATGATCACGCCGCCAATGGCCGTGCCATGACCGCCGATAAACTTGGTGGCGGAGTGGACGACGATGTCCGCACCGTACTCAAGCGGCCGGACCAGATAGGGCGTGGCAAAGGTGGAGTCAACCACCAGCGGAATCCCGTGCTGGTGAGCAATCCTGGCGATTTCTTCGATATCGACGATATTGCTGTTGGGATTGCCCAGCGTCTCAATGAAGATGGCTTTTGTATTTTCCTGAATGGCGGCCTCAAAACTGCCTTCCTTGTCCGGATCGACAAACGTTGTCGTGATGCCGGCGGTCAGGGGCAGGGTGTGCTCCAGCAGATTGAAGGTGCCGCCGTAGATCGTCTTGGAGGCGACAATGTGTTCACCGGCTTTGGCCAGTGCCTGGAAGGTGTATGTAATGGCAGCGGCACCGGAGGCGACCGCCAGCGCAGCCGTTCCGTTCTCCAGCGCGGCAATGCGCTCCTCAAAGATGCTCTGGGTCGGATTGGTCAGACGGCCGTAAATGTTGCCTGCATCCCGGAGACCAAAGCGGTCCTGGGCATGCTCGCTGTTATGGAACACAAAGGATGTGGTGGCGTAGATCGGGACGGCACGGGCATCCGTGACGGGATCTGCCTGTTCCTGACCGATGTGGAGCTGCTTGGTTTCGAAAGACCAGTTGGCGGAATTCTTAATATCTGACATGGGATGATCCTCCTTTATTTTACGTGCCTCGGTATTGATTCAGCAGCAGAGCCGTTTTGTCCGAGGCCTGAGTCTGATAAACTGCCGCTTTATTATTCATTTTGAGAGGTGCTACCCGGATTCGAACCGGGATGTAGTGGTTTATGGGACCCTGGCCTTGCCATTAGGCTATAGCACCATACATTCGGTTCAGACTCAGCAGAACGGCAGAAAAACGGTGCCGGCTTCGCATGATGACGACCTCCTTGCTTGTTATGTTGATATTCTATCGACTTAATAGACTTTTGTCCAATACGAAAAGACGATCAGCTGTCATAGGTTCAGCCTATCGGAAAAGAAGGAATCAGGGCGGTCAGATGCCCGTGAATCCTCTTTATCCAAAGGCTCCTGCTCAGTCATACAGCCCTTTGCTGAAATAGCGGTCTCCGCGATCCGGGAAAATGGTGACAATGGTGCCTCTTCCGCCGCTTTCAATGAGTTTTCTGACCGCGGCCAGTGCGGCACCGGAGGAAGGTCCGGCAAAGATGCCTTCCCGGGAGGCCAGCGCACGGGCACTTTCGAAGGCTTCCTGTTCAGTAATCTTGATCACCCGGTCCACCAGCTGCATATCCATGGTGTCTGCGATGAAGTCATTGCCGATTCCGTCAATGTCATATGCACCGCTTTCCCCGCCGCCCATGGTGGAACCGACGGGATCTGCGAGAATTCCCTGCACGCAGGGCTTTTTTTCCTTTATGAAACGGGCGGCTCCGCTGTATGTTCCGCCGCTGCCGGCCCCCGCGACGAAGTAGGACAGGCTTTCGCCCAGATCCTCCCAAATCTCCCGGCCGGTGGTTTCGTAATGTGCCAGGGGATTCGTTCTGTTGTGGAACTGATCAAGGGAGATCGCCCCGGGGATAGCTGCCCGCAGTTCGCTGGCCTTTTTTTGCGCACCGAGCATTCCGTCTTCCCTGGACGTGCTCACAATTTCTGCGCCGAGCGCCTTCATCAGGATCTGCTTTTCCCGGGAAAAACCATCCGGGACCACAAAAATCACCCGATAGCCCCGGTTCAGTGCGGCAAAAGCGGTTCCGATTCCGGTGTTTCCGGCGGTCACCTCGATAATCGTTCCGCCGGGCTGCAGAAGACCTCTGCTTTCTGCGTCCCTGAGCATATACAGACCGGTGCGGTCCTTCACGGAACCGCCCGGGTTCCAAAGCTCCAGCTTCGCAAATACATGCGCATCTTCGGGAAACCCGAGATTGGTGAGATGAACCAGGGGAGTGTTCCCGATCAGTTCTCTCATCGACTGATAAACTGCCATACGCGTACCTCCTTTGCAGGCCTCACTGTTGGTTGTTTGCCGGAGCTGCTTTTGTCTGAGGCCTGGATTTGACAAACTGTCGCTGCGCGACAGGGCAACTCCTTATCATCTTGTCATTTGCCCGCAGTCCGGACAGGCACTGTGCGAGGTTTGTCCCGAAAACAGAATATCCGGGATCTTTCCGCGGAGCTGTTTTCATGGCTCCGGTTCAACCTGAAGGGCATCGTTAAAGACATTGTTGGCAATCATGAATACGGCCATGGTGGTCAGCACCACGATGGTTTCATCATTAAATACCGCCTGCAGCCGTGCAAACAGCTCATCCGGTATCTGCTTGGGGTCCTTTGCCACGGCGCGGCCATATT
This sequence comes from Christensenella sp. UBA4263, assembly GCA_002395225.1. Lineage (GTDB taxonomy): Bacteria > Bacillota > Clostridia > Christensenellales > Aristaeellaceae > Ventricola. Next base: position 70,837 of record DGWH01000131.1, on the reverse strand, counting down.
CGATGATCAGCTTTTCCTCCGGTGTAAAATCGAAATGCTCGAAATCGGTGATCCCCAGGCGCTGGAGGAGTTTTCCAAAGTAAGTTGTGCAGACAATGCAGTCGTTCTGGAAAGATATGGCGTATTCAAAAAGATCTGCGGCCCGTTTGCCGATGAGGCGCTGCAGTTCTCTGTCGACCGCATAGGAGTGCACTTCCAGCGCCTCAAAGGCCGTGACATTATGCAGCAGCGTCTTTTTCTCATTTGTCAGCTGATAGCCATCCTTCAGGTGCGCATCAATTGCGGCCCTGACCTCTGGGGTGGCCTCTGCAGGGTTTATTGGGAAAATACGGGACATGATGTTGTTCCTCCTTTGTGTTGTTTGCCCGGACGGCGCAGTACGTACCCGGATTTGACTCGCTGTTGCTGCGCGACAGGGCTGCTTCTTTCTAAAATAAAACCGGCATGGCAGCATTTTTGCTCAGCCATGCCGGTTTGTTTGCATGAGGTCAAAAATGCAGACAGAGAATGGGTTTGTACCCTGTCTGCATGAAATTCAAAGCGCAAAGAAGCAATTATTCGCAGATGGGCACACTTCTGTTCCAACAAGTGCAACACATCTGACAAAAGAAAAAGGAATTGGGAAACATGAAAGGTTCCTCCTGTTCATCCTTGTTATTGCCGGCCATCCGGTATTGACAAACTGTCGCTGCGGACAGAGCAACGCTCAATGATAATCGGTTGTTTGCCGGGAGCGACCCGTTTCTGGCAAAGCATTTTCAAGCTGACTGATGACGGCAAAACCGCATCTTTGGGAAAGACTGGCGTTATTCTATTCCTAAATGTCTATAATGTCAATAGACAAAATACTAATGAGGTAAAGAATGATTCGGCCGTCTGAAAGAATCCACGGCCGTTTTATCTGCGGCCGAAAAAAGGCTCACACTGTTTTCAGTGTGAGCCTTTGCTTTATGCTGCGGGTGTTGCTTCTGAGGGCGTTGCCGTATTATTTACCGGAGCTTCATTCTCTTTGGGCGTGTTAACCTCTTCCGGGGTCACATTTTCATTGAGGCTGCTGCCCTCTTTCGGAATGCCATTCTCGTTGAGGCTGCTGCCCTCTTTCGGAGTGC
>DGWH01000131.1:32831-69615 GCA_002395225.1 Christensenella sp. UBA4263 | reverse complement strand
TGTCATCCTTTTCTTGTGTCTGATTTCCTTCGGTCTTGCTTTCTTCTTCAAGATCCGTATTCTTGTTCTCTTCTGTCTCACTATTGATATCATGTTCAACCAGTTTCTCATTCACAAAGTGATAATTCGTCTGATCGATCAGATACCAGTCGGCCAGTCTGCCATATGCGGTCAGTTTTTCGCCTTTTTGCAGTGTCCTTACAACGGCGTATCCGCTTGCGGGGCCTGTAAGAATATCTGCTGTCTCGGCAGACACTTTCAGATACACGGGGACTTGGAACATCGCCACATCAGTGTAATCTGATCCGACAGTGGAGGTTGTGACAGTCTCCTGAGGAACACTTGTTCCGGATGATATGCCAGTTGAAAGCGGCTGATCTGTCACAAAATCCTGGTAAATATATCCGCCGTTGCTCAGTTTATACCAGCCATCATCGCTGTAACTGACAACACTCACCGTAGTACCGGTGTTCACCTTGTCCTGGGAATCAAAAGACTGACCCGGGCCTTTTCGGATGAATACATTATCCGCTGACACATTCAGTGTCATTGGAGTGTCGTATTCCGTGATATTGACTTTATTAAGGAACTCCGCCTTGATATAGCCATTGTTTTCAAGTACATACCAGCCATCTGCCGTCTCGCCGACAACCTTCACTATTTCATCTTTCGTCTTTTTTGGTCCTAACAAATCAGATGATGTATCCGGGCTCTTGCGTACATTGACGTCACCTTTTGTCGTCTTCATCGTTACCGGGGCATCATAAGGTGTGTAGTTAAGCTGTGGCGTTACATCTGCCGCAGGAACATTATCAGGCTGCTGAGACGTGCTTGCTGCAGGAATATTGTCGGCCTGTGGAATTGCAGCTGCTGTCGGAAGACTGCTGAGCTGCATTGTTCCAGCACTGGGGGCCCCATTGAGAATTCCTGATCCATCTGTTACCGTATTCGGGATGTCGGACTGTTCCTGAACGATGGGAGGCAGATTATTATCTGTCGCAGAATCAAGATCCAGATTGTGAGTCAACTGCGGACGGATGCCTGCCGTAAGCATCTTAACGCTGTTTGCGTTTGTAGTTAGCGGCTGGGACTGTTCAATTGGCTCCGTCTTTTCCGTGCCGTCACTGTTATAATTTTTGGTTGATGTGTCAGAGGGCTGACCATTTTCGTCATAATTTGTTATTGATACAGAATAGGAACGATCTTCATTAAATATCTTTTCCTCGGTTGAAGATAGAGTTCCGTCTGTACGGTGGATATATTTATGAACAGTCGACGGCTCCGTGGCACCATTATCGTATGTTTCTGTCACTTGCTCAATATTGTTCGAATCTGCATCAAGTATCGTCGATATTTTCTCTGTCATTATTCCGGCAGGGTTATATGTCTCTGTTACTTGAGTACTGGTTTGATCTGCATTGAAGGTTCTTGTACTTGTCGATATTTTTGTTCTTGTGCCGTCATAGCTATTTATTGTATAAGATGTGACTTCTCCAAGCTCATTATAAGTATTGGTCTTATCAGTAGTGTTATCAATATTTCCATCAGCGTCATAATGTGTACTTCTTTGACCAACCACATTACCATCACGATAGAAAGCTTCATCCAAAGAAACAAGCGTATTGCCATTATAGCTTCTGTGAGTCCATTTTGTTACTGCATTATTATCACCATAGAGGATTTCAGTTTCTGTTTTTTCCTGCTGATTATTTGCGTTAATCTGAAGCTCTTTAATCGTATTTCCGTTTTCTGCATACGTCCTATCGCTTATAGAAAGAATATTCCCCGCAGAATCATATTTCGTATATATATCTCGAGACTTTTGATGCGTTTCCTGGTTATAGTACTCGTATTCATAAATCTCTGAAGACTGGACTGCATTATTTGCGTCATAATATGTAGTCTTGCTGTTCTTTGTTTTTCCATTCTCATATAAGGTTTCAGTTTCCGTTTTTTCCTGATTAAGTTCTGCGCTGATCCGATGCTCTTTAATCATACTTCCGTTTTCTGCATACGTTCTATCGCTTAGAGAAAGAATATTCCCCGCAGAATCATATTTCGTTTGCTTATGTCGGGACTGCTGACCTGCCTCATAGTACTCATATTCGTCAATCTTTGAAGAAAGAACTGCATTGTTGGCGTCGTAATATGTTGTCTTGCCGCTCAACTGTTGTACATCCGTGTAGAATGATTCGTTCGATTCTGCAGATTTCTGCTTGCCAGTTTCGTCATATTCTACGCTGTTTCTTACGATTCTTCTTCCGTTATCCGTATAGGTATAAGTTTCAACATCCGAATGGGTTCTAACATTATCGTTATTATATGTTTCGGATTTTCCTCCTAGGTATCGGCCTTTTTCATCATATTCTTGAGTAAGAATTGTTTTTCCTTTACTTCCATAGCGGATATCCCAGTAACTGACATTCATGCCATTAACAGTAACTGATTCTGATTCATTAACCAGTACACCATTGTCCTCATCTCTGATGTATGTAGTTTTCTTATCTCCGACATATGTCGTATCATATGTTATAACGTTTTCACCATTCTGGTTCCTGATTTTCCTAGCTGCCAGTGATCCGTCGTCATTGTACTTATAGTTATGAAGAACTTGTGAGTTGATCTGTCCATCGGTATTGTAATATGACTCTTCGCTTGATACAATCTGCTGATTGTCAAATTTTACATTCGTGTTTGATAAAAGCTTTCCATCTTCTTTATTCTGGGAATTAACTGATGAAATCACTCCATTCGTCCTGCCGATCGTATACTCACTCGTATGATCATCAGTACGCAAGGCATATCGATTAAGCATCCCTTCTGTATAGGAAAAGGAAGCTTCATGAGTTCGGGGAGAAGAAGAACCATCTGAGTTTACATATGTGTATTTTAATCCGGTGATCATGTCACCATCATATGTATAGGAGAATCTGATTGTATTCTCGCTGTGGTCATTCTTCGTTTCACAGGCAATCACTTTGTTCCCATCTAACTGATAGGTGTACTTTTCAACAGTGGTCTGTGTCTTCCCATTCTTGTTATCAGTCGTTGTTTTCTGAAGGATTCTGCCATTTTCATCGAATGTTTTTTCAGTCGTTTCCTTAGATTTTACTGACCCGTCGCTGTCAAAAACTTCTTTAACACTCGTTGTCACAGATCCATTGACATTCGTTGTTGTACGATTCCTCAGAGTTCCGCCGGATGAACTATAAGACTCTTCAAGAACCAGCTGGTCCCCGTCATAGTGTCTGACATATGTTATCCCATTTTTTCTGCCTTTGTTTATTTCTGTTTCGATACGTTTATTCCCTTCGTACTGGAAATCTGTTATTGTCTCAGACACGGTGTCACCATAATAGGGCTTGTATAAAGATCTGGTTCGAATAACCCTGTCACCATCATATTCATACACTGTAGTTGTTGTAGAATCCGTGCCATCCGTCGTGAATTCTGAAAGCAGTTTATCGCCGTCATACTTGTATGTGGTTGATTTTATAAAGCCCTCATAATACTTCTCGGATGAAACAAGTTTTCCACCTTCATACTTTTCGATCGTGATGGATACACGGTTGTTATCAACTGAGTAAAAGATACCGTTTTTTGCCTGCGGCATCTCTGGCTGTCCCTGGTTCGGCTCGGAAGGCGCAGGAGCATCATTGGATGAGCCGTCATTCAGTTCCTGGCTCGGAGAGGAAGGCGCGGAAGGAGCAGAAGGCGCGGTTCTGTCATTGGATGCGCCACGGTCCGTATCGGCCCTGTTTGTGACAGGAATGGGCCTGACAGCCTCGGGTGCGGCGGCAGCTGCTGCCGCTGCTTTTTCTGTAAGTTCGCCGATTTTTTCGGTAATGGCACTGGCGGATACAGCGGTAACTGGAATCGCAGCGATTTCTGCCACCTGACTGACAGCCAGAATCTCCTGCAGCTTCGCCGGCTCACCTGTATATTCGACTGATTTGATCTGCGCGCATCCGGTGAATGCGGCAGAATCCACGGCTGCAATGGTCTCAGGAAGCGTTACCTTTTCCATTCGGGTGAAATTGGTGAATGCATTCGCTGAAACAGAGGTTATGCCCTCGTTCAGTATGACATGTGCAACCTTATCCGAATAGACACTCCATGGTGCCATACGCCCCTCAAAGCTGGGCATAGGGCCCTCGCCGTCAATGACCAGCGTGCCGGTTTCATCATCGAAATAATACGTGAATCCTTCAAACTCACCTGTAAACACCTCTGCATAAGCAGGTGAAAAGGTGGGTCCCATATAACCGGGAACCATGCACAGGAACATGGCAAAAATGAGGAATCCGGAGAGAATTCTAGATAGGTTCTTCACGATAGTTGCTCCTTCCATGATGTTAATCTTTCTCTGGAAAAGATGACTGCCTGTGCACACTAACGCCCGGCAGCTGCAGGGGTCCGATAATCAGTGGACACACAGCAATTCATCCAGTCCAGAAGCAGTCATATCCATATACAAAATCATTATACAGAATAACAGATATGAATGAAAAGCGGTTGGAGCGGCGATCGAAGAATAAAGTGGCCGTACACATTTATTCTTTGTACGGCGAGACACTGCAGGCACATTTTTTCCGGTCGGTGAAGAACTGCTTTGGGAAACAGGCGGCTTGGCGGGAAAGTGAAAACCGGAGAAATTCTGAAAAACCGTGAGAAGAAGGGGATGATTCGGAAAACAGAAAGGATGTCTTGAAAGCTTGAAATCAGGATTTGAATTTGGGAAGAGGTTTCTCTATAATAGGCGGGGCTTGAATGGAGTCGATTCCTTTCGCAGAAAGCAAAAGAAACTGCAAAGCGGATGGAACTCATTGGCTGAACAGCGATTGCATCCCATATGAATCAGGATCATGGAGATGGAATTCGGAAAAGGAATAAAGGGAGAAAAGAGATTGTTTATGAGAAAAATGTCCTGTCTGCTTCTGGAGCTTGTCATGGCGCTCTTTTGTGTTTCCGCAGCAGGGGAAAAAACATCGTCAATGCCGGTACGGAAGGTGATTATAGATACGGATGCCGGCGCGGATGATGCCTCGGCATTGATTCTGGCGGCAAAGAGTCCTGAACTGGATATTCTGGGCGTTACGGTACTGGCAGGCAATGTCGACCTGGAACAGGGAACCCGCAACGCCCTGGCAGCACTGGAAATCGCGGAATGCCATGCATCGGTTTACAAAGGGGCCAGTGAGAATTTCAGTGAGGTAAAAATCAATGCGTCCAGCATATTCGGAAGTGATGGAATGGGGGACATGGACCTGATCCATTCCCACGGTTTGGCACAGGAGGAAAATGCGGTCGACTTTATCCTGCGGTCGGTACGGGAAAATCCGGGGGAGGTCGAGATTGTTATTCTGGGACCGGCGACGAATATCGCACTGGCTATGGACAAGGATCCGGAGACGATGAAACAGGTGAAACGAATCTGGTCCCTTGGTTCGGCGGGCCTGGGGCCCGGAAACGCTTCACCGGTGGCGGAATTCAATGTATACGCGGATGCGCCGGCGTATAAAAAACTGCTGGATTTTGGTCTGCCGATGACCGTGATCGGGCTGGATATGTGCAGCGAAGAGGCGCAGTGGACAGATGAACAGTTTGAGAAACTGAGCGCCTCGGGGGAAATCGGGCAATTTGTGGCGGATTCCTTCACCCGGATCCGGAAGTTTTATGCACAGAACGGCGCTGTTGGTCGGGTGATGAACTGTGACAGCACGGCGATGATGTGCCTGGTAGAGGAGGGCTTTGTCAACCGGACACTTCCCTGCCACGGCAGCTGTATCACGGAACAGGGTGAGACCTATGCCCAGGTGATTTTCTATCAGCAGGGTTTTACGTATGATGTGGTGTCCAACGACTACAACTATAATGTGACACTGGTCAATGATGTGGATAAGACGGATTATTTCGATCTGTACCTGTCCCGGATTCAGCAGTGAGACAGGGACTGTCATTCGGCGGCCCTTTTGGTGATGCCATTGAGATTTTTCAGGAGACGGGCGACTGGAAAAGATCAAAAATAATATTTGACACCGTGTCAGCATTGTGATATGATTCTCAATGTTGACACGGTGTCAGTTTTTATTCTGAGAGAAAATGGCACCCGGAAAACAAAGGCGTGAACACAAGGATCTTTTGTCCCGGACAGGAAATCGTCCGGCACAAGAACCTGCCGAGAGGACCGCTCTGACAAGAAAATGGAGGCCTGCCTAATGAAGTATACAAAACTCGGACAGTCTGACCTGAACGTTTCCCGCATCTGTATGGGATGCATGGGTTTTGGTGATGCAGGTCAGGGACAGCATACCTGGACACTGGATGAGGAACATACCCGGGAAATCATCCGGCACGGACTGGACATGGGAATCAATTTCTATGATACGGCCATTGCCTACCAGAGCGGCACCAGCGAACAGTACGTCGGCCGTGCCCTGAAGGATTTTGCCCGGCGGGATGAGGTGGTGGTGGCCACCAAATTTCTGCCGCGCACACAGAAGGAAATTGAGGACGGCATAACCGGGCAGATGCACATTGAGCGCATGATCAACAAAAGCCTGCAGAATCTGGGAATGGATTATGTGGATCTGTACATCTACCACATGTGGGACTGGCAGACACCCATTGAAGAGATTCTGGAGGGGCTGAACAGGGTGGTTCAGGCGGGAAAAGCCCGCTATATCGGGATTTCCAACTGTTTTGCCTGGCAGCTGGCCAAGGCCAATGCCATTGCCGGGCGGGAAGGATGGGCCAGGTTCATTTCCGTGCAGGGACATTACAACCTGATTTTCCGGGAAGAGGAACGTGAAATGGTGCCGTATTGCCAGGAAGAGGGAATCGCCCTGACGCCTTACAGCGCGCTGGCGGCAGGCAGGCTTTCCAGGAAACCGGGGGAAACCTCGGAGCGGCTGGAAAAGGATGCCTATGCCAAATTCAAGTATGATGCCAGTGCTCAGCAGGACGGGATCATCATCGAGCGTGTCGCGGAGATTGCGGAGAGGCGCGGCGTGTCCATGACCGAGGTGTCGCTGGCCTGGCTGCTGACAAAGGTTGCCTCTCCGGTGGTGGGCGCAACAAAGTTCCATCATGTAGATGGTGCGGCGAAAGCAACGGACCTTGTGTTGCAGGATGATGAAATTGCGTATCTGGAAGCGCCGTATGTTCCGCATCCGCTGGCAGGCGTCATGGCACAGAATAAGCCGGCCAATGCCCGCAACAAGCATGTGTGGTCGACGGGAAATCAGACCATTTAAGAAAAGACGGTGGTGCAGCGGACGTCTGACTGGACAGGACCGCTGAGAGATGATTCAAGTTGAGGAGAAAATATCATGAACACTTTGCCGAAAATTGCACTGGGCGCATGGGCCTGGGGAAATGACGGAACCTTCGGGGGCAGCCTGACAGCTGACATGCTTCGCCCGATTTTTGACGCGGGGATGGCGCATGGCCTGAACCTCTGGGATACGGCGTATGCCTATGGAATGGGAACCTCGGAAAAGGTGCTGGCCTCTTTCCTGAAAGGCCTGCCCAGAGAGAGCTATCTGGTTTCCGACAAGTTTACGCCGCAGTGCGCCAATGGAAATCCCACCGCGATGGCGGACATGATCGAAATGCAGCTGAAGCTGATGGATCTGGACCGCTTTGACATCTACTGGATTCACAACGTCTGGGGCGCGCCGCACTGGACGGAGGAAGTGGCAAAGTACTTTGAGGGCAGGGAAAACGCCCCGATGATCGGTGTATCAAATCACAATCTGGCCGAGATCAGGCAGGCGGATGAAATCCTTCGGGCACACGGACTCAGACTGTCCGCGGTACAGAATCATTACAGCCTGATTAACCGTTCCTCCGAGGATTCCGGCATCCTGAAATACTGCAGGGAGAACGACATCGTTTTCTTCTCCTATATGGTGCTGGAGCAGGGCGCACTGTCCGGCAAGTATGATACGCAGCATCCCATGCCGGCGGGATCAGACCGTGCGGCCGTCTATAACCCCGTTCTGGACAAACTGGAAACCCTGAATGCTTCCATGAAGAAGATGGCGGATAAATACGGGGTGGCCGTCGCCCAGATCCCGGTGGCATGGGCTATTACCAAGGGCACACTTCCGATTATCGGTGTGACGAAGGTCAGCCATGTGGAGGATGCGGCAAAGGCGGCGGAGATTACCCTGACGGCAGAGGAAGTCAGGGAACTGGAAGCACTGGCGGATACCCTGCACATTCATGCAGTTCGTATGTGGGAAAAGGAGATGAAGTAAAAATGGGAAAGAAGAATATCGGTGCCACACTGGCTCTGTATCCGTCGCCTCTGATTGTCGTCGGGGCGATGGTTGAGGGGAAACCCACCTGGACGCTGGTGGCCCATGCGGGCATCATGGCTCACAGTCACCTGATGGTTTCCCTGGTACAGGCGCATTACATTAACAGGGGGATTCGGGAAAACAAGAAGCTGTCCGTCAATGTCGTGGATGCGTCCTGGCTTGAGGCAGCTGACCGGATGGGAACCATCAGCGGAAACAAGACGGATAAATCCGATGCATTCGCCTGGACCATGGGCGAAAACGGTGCACCGCTCATTGATGATGCCAAAGTGTCCATCGAATGTGAGGTGGACGGCAATTATGAGCTGGAGCATTTCGATCATTTCGTCTGCAGGATCCTGGCCACGTATGCAGAAGAAACCGTCCTGAATGACAAGAACAAGATCGACTATCACGTGTTCAAACCGGTTCTTTTTGAATTCCCGACCTACGAGTATTTTGTCATGGGCGAGAAAATCGGCGACTGTGCGAAAATGAATAAATAAGCGGGCCTGCCGTGCGGCGACAGTTCGTTATGGTCGATTCACGGTTACCCAGGGACCGATACGGAGACCCCAAAAAAGGAGAACCACCATGAAAAAAGTATTTTCTGTATTTCTTCTGTTTTGTCTGCTCTGCTCAGCCGCGCTGGCGGACACGCTGGTGACCAATGGCGGCGTGAGCCTGGATACGGGCAGCCTGCCCTACTGCACAGAGGATGAGAACGCACCGGTGGTCTATTTCATCCGCGACATTTCCCCGGAGAGCCTTGTTGCAGCTTATCAGGCACTGGGGGCACCGCTTTCCGGCAAGGTGGGCGTCAAGATGTCCACCGGGGAGAGCGAGCGCAGCAATTATCTGCGTCCAGAACTCATTGCGGATCTCGTCCATCTGGTGAACGGGACGATTGTGGAGTGCAATACCGCTTACGGCGGGAGCCGGGCCTCAACGGCCATGCACCGCCAGCAGGCCAGGGACAACGGCCTTCTGGAGGTAGCGGAGCTGGATATCCTGGATGAGGAAGGGAGCATGGAGATCCCGATTGACAACGGCGTTCGGATTCACGAGGATTATGTGGGCAGTCATTTTGCCAATTATGATTCCTATCTGGTGCTGACGCATTTCAAGGGACATGCCATGGCCGGCTTCGGCGGGGCCATCAAGAACATCTCCATCGGTTTCGGCTCTTCCATGGGCAAGGTATGGATCCATTCCGGCGGCACCAAGAAAAGCGGCGGCATCTGGGGGGAGCAGGATTCCTTCCTTGAGGCCATGGCGGATGCGGCCAAGGGCGTGGATCAGTATATGGACGGAAAAATCCTCTATATCAGCGTCATGAACCGTCTGTCTGTGGACTGTGACTGCGATGGCAGTCCGGCCGAACCGGATATGCACGATATCGGCATTCTGGCCTCATCGGATCCGCTGGCGATTGATCAGGCGGCATCGATCTGGTCTATGCAATGCCGGACAGCGGAAGCCTGATTCGCCGCATTGAGCGCCAGAATGGCCTTTACACACTGGAAGTCGGTGCACAGAACGGCCTTGGCAGCCGGAATTACCGTCTGGCTGTACTCGGGGAATAAGCGATGCTCGGCTGGATTCAGAGGGAAGCGGTCTATCTCTGGTACTATCTGGACATCCAGTTCCGACAGATCGCTCCCTACTGGCTGCTGGGCGTTGTGCTGGGCAGCGCCGTATCGGTGTTCGGCAAGCGGTATATCCATGGGGCTTTTGCCAGGATCGGGCAGAAAAAGACGGGTTGGCTTGGATTGATTCCGGCAAGTCTGCTGGGCATTGCCTCGCCGCTGTGCATGTATGGAACCATCCCGATTGCCGCCTCTTTCTCGGAACAGGGGGTCAGGGATGATATTCTGGCGGCGTTTATGATGTCCAGCATTCTGCTCAATCCTCAGCTGATTTTCTACAGCGGGGCGCTGGGACAGACCGCGCTTTTGATCCGCTGCGTCAGCTGTTTCCTGTGCGGCTGCGCGGCCGGGGGATTTATCCGTCTGTTCTACAGCAGCAAAGGCAGGACATTCTTTGATTTTTCCGGCTTCAGGGAAGGAAAAAGCCGGGATACGGATCCGAACCCGGTGCTGCGTTTTCTCAAAAACATCGGACGAAACATCCGGGCAACAGGCCCGATGTTCCTGTTGGGCATCCTGCTGACGGCGCTGTATCAGATTCATGTACCGGCGGAGTTTGTCAGCCATTTGTTCGGAAAGAACAATGGTTTCGGTGTGCTGATGGCGGCGACAATCGGCGTACCGGTGTACATGTGCGGCGGGGGGACGATTCCGCTGCTGGGTGAATGGCTGGCAGATGGCATGAGCATGGGCAGTGCAGCTGCGTTTATGCTGACAGGTCCGGCGACCAAAATTACCAACCTGGGCGCAATGAAGATTGTTCTGGGCTGGAAGCGGTTCGTTCTTTATCTGGCGTTTGTGATGTTGTTTGCCCTGGGTACAGGGCTGATGGTTGATCTGTTCTGACAGCGAACAGTCCTGTCCGGTGACAGGACTGCAAAGCGAAGTTTACCAAGGGAGCTGAAAAAATGAAAAAGGGAATAACTATTCTGTTTGCAATGATGCTGGCGGTACTTTGTCTGGCGACGGCTTTTGCCGAGGGAACCCCTGTCGGGGCTCCGGAACCGACCAGTCATATTCTGGTGGTGTATTTCTCCGCTACCGGAACGACCAAAGGAGTTGCGGAGAATCTGGCGGAGGGACTGAAGGCGGATCTGTATGAGATCGTTCCGGAAGAACCGTATACGGATGCGGATCTGAATTACAATGACAGCAAGAGCCGCACCTCCATCGAGACGGATGATCCGACGTGCCGTCCTGCCATTGCGGGAACGATTCCGGATCTGAAAGCCTGGGATACGGTGCTCATTGGCTATCCCATCTGGTGGGGCGATGTACCGCGTATCGTATCGAACTTTGTGGAACAGGCGGACCTGACGGATAAGACGGTAGCCGTGTTCTTTACCTCCGGCGGCAGCGGACTGGGCAACAGCATGAAGCATCTGCAGGAGCAGGCAGGGGCAGGCAACTGGCTGGAAGGGAAACGCTTCTCGGGCAGCGCTAAAGTGGAAGAACTGGTAAAATGGGCTGACTCTCTGGGAATTAAGCCCTGAACGGCCCTGTCGCGCAGCGACAGTTTGCCGAGTTCAGATCATTTCGAAAGATACAATGTCGAATGACCAGCATAGAGACGTGAAAAAACAGCCCTGTCGCGAAGCGACAGTTTGCCGCGTTTGACCTTTTGCGAAGATACAAGGATGAATGACCACCAACATTGAGCCTTTAGGGAGGAAGAAGATGCGCCTCAAACATTCCAAACACATCGTAGACGCCCTGCTGGGGATCGGTCTCCTGCTGCTGATGTCCTATCAGGTGACAGGGGAAGCGGGGCACGAGTGGACAGGCATCGGCATGACCGTGCTGATGGTTCTGCACCAGATCCTGAACCGGAAATGGTACACGGCACTGTTTAAGGGCAAGCATCCTCCTCTTCGAATTGTGCAGACGCTGACCAATCTTGCACTGGTGATCTGCTTTGTGATGACGGCTCTGTGCGGAATCAATATGAGTGTTCACGCGGTGCCGTTCCTCAGTGAATTCATGCGTGCATCCCTGGGACGCCGGCTGCATCTGACGCTGTCTCACTGGTGCTTTGTCCTGATGGGACTGCATCTGGGCCTGCATATCCCGGCAATGCTGCGGGGGATAAAAAGCGGAAATGTGCTCCGCATCGGGTTCTGTCTTTCCACTGCGACGGCCGGTGTTGGTCTGTGGCTGTTCATCCGGAACAAATACCCGGATTACCTGTTTTACCGGGTGCCCTTTGCCTTTATTGACTATGAAAAGGCAGCGGGACTGGTGCTGCTGGAGGCCCTGCTGATCAGCTCTTTCTGGGTATTCCTGGGGGCACAGATTCCGAAACTCCTGAACCGCATGGGAGAGGAGAAAGGCAAACTGGTTTCGCTGGTGGGGATGCTGCTGGCACTGGTCATTGGAATGGGAATGACGCTGCTTTTCCCTGCAAAGTCAGAGGACAGCTGGGCCGGACAACCGGCGTCGTGGGGGGCTGAACCGGCGGAGGAGCCTGCCAGGGACACAGATGTTCCGGCCCTGAATACGGAAGAGCCGGTGAATGAAAGTGAGGCAAAACAGGTGGCAGATCACTTTATCTGGATCGAGGGCGGAACCTTCCGGATGGGCAGCCCGGAGACGGAGAACTGGCGGATAGAGGATGAAACTCCACATGAGGTGACCGTGTCCGGTTTCTGGATGAGCCCGTATGAGACAACACAGGCCGAGTATGAGCGGCTGATGGGAAATAACCCGAGTTCTTTCAAAGGTGAAAACCTGCCGGTGGAAAGTGTCAGCTGGCTGGATGCGGTGCGCTTTTGCAATGCCATGAGCCAGGAGGCGGGACTGACGCCGGCCTATGAAATCGACGGTGAAACTGTGACCTGGAACCGCGGTGCAGATGGATACCGTCTGCCCACGGAGGCGGAATGGGAATATGCCTGCCGGGCGGGAACCACGACACCGTTCAATACCATTCATGCCACCGGACCGGAGGAGGCAAATTACTACGGGCATTATCCCTATGAGATTGAGGAAAACTACTTTGATGATTCTGTTCTTGAAACGCGTCCCGGTGAGTACAGACAGACCACGGTAGAGGTCACCAGCTTTGCACCGAATCCCTGGGGCCTTTATAACATGCACGGCAACGTGAATGAATGGTGCTGGGACCTGTACGGGGCATATGATCTGACGAAAACGACAGATCCGACCGGTGCGGAGACGGGAACCCGCCGGGTTTATCGCGGCGGTGGCTGGAACGACTTCGGGAAAAATCTGCGAAGTGCGTATCGTGCGGCAGGAGAACTGAACATGGCGAGCTTCAATCTCGGTATACGACTGGTTCGCAGTGCCGGGAAAACGCTCTCCGGAACGGTCTCTACCCGAAGCGAAGGGAAAAAGTCCTCCTCCTCTGGGAAAATGCTGATCGCCTACTTCTCCTGGAGCGGCAATACGCAGGGCGTGGCGGAGGAGATTCACCGCCAGACTGGGGCAGATCTGTTTGAGATTGTGCCGATTCCGGCGTATTCGGATGATTACAACACGGTCCTGATGGAAGCACAGCGGGATCAGCATGATCAGGCACGTCCTGCAATCCAGAATCTGCCGGAGCGGATCGATGAATATGATGTGATTCTGCTGGGGTATCCTAACTGGTGGGCTTCCATTCCCATGCCCATTGCCACATTCCTTGAGAGCTATGATTTCAGCGGGAAGACGATCCTGCCTTTCTGTTCTCATGGAGGCGGCCGGTTTGGACAGAGCCTGACGGCGATCGCCAAGCTGGTTCCGCAGGCAGTCATTGCGCCGGGACTCTCCGTCCATTATTCCGGCGGTTCCGGTCTGTCAGATGATGTACGGAACTGGCTTGAATCTCAGGGAATCAAGACGAATCAGGATTAAAAGAAGCATTTTGCAGCAGGCCTGCTGACTGGCCTGAGGAGCGTTGAACATGAAAAAGAAACAGACTGCCGGGAGAGACAATCTCGGAAAGCTGGCACCCAAGTTTGCCGAGCTGAACGATGATGTTCTGTTTGGTGAGGTATGGTCAAGGGAAAAGGAACTTTCCCCGCGTGACCGGAGCATGATTACCATTGCTGCGCTGTTTTCTGCAGGACTGTATCCGCAGCTGAAGGCACACCTGACCATTGGCCGGGAACATGGCGTGACGAAGCAGGAAGCGGTTGAACTTGTGACCCAGCTGGCGTTCTATTGCGGATGGCCAAAGGCTTGGAGCACATTTCCGCTGATTCAGGAAGTCTATGGCGATGAGGAAAGTGAACTGGATGGTGTTCCGTCCAATCTGTCTGTTTTCCCGGTCGGCCATAAGAATGATGCATATGCGCAGTATTTCATCGGACAGAGTTACCTCGCCCCTCTTTCGACGGAGCAGGTTCCGGTCTTTAATGTGACGTTTGAACCTGGATGCCGGAACAACTGGCACATTCATCATGCCAGCGAGGGCGGCGGACAGATGCTGATTTGCATCAGCGGACGCGGCTGGTATCAGGAATGGGGAAAAGAAGCCAGAGAACTTCATCCGGGGGATGTGGTCAATATTCCGGCAGGAGTCAAGCACTGGCATGGTGCGGCAGCGGACAGCTGGTTCCAGCATCTGGCAGTCGAGGTGCCCGGAAAAGATGCATCAGCGGAATGGCTGGAGCCGGTGGATGATGACTTGTATGGAAAACTGAAATAACACGTGGAACAGGAAAAGGCATCCGTAACAGATGCCTTTTCCTGTTTTGTGTATTTCTGCCGTCCTGTATGGAATCGACGTGATGACTGGACAAACAGCCGGGTAGAATCAGGTACTGTCAAAATGCCGTCTTCAATCTGGGTACCATTTTACCGGGATCTGGCGCAGCTTTTTGTTTGTCCACCTTGTTTTACTCCGTCTTGCTGCTTGTATAATATTCTCGCCCTTGTAAACCATGCCGTATCAGGGTAAAATACCGATTAAAGTGTTGCGGTGACAGGATGGAGGGGCGCTCCTGGCGTTATTTCGTGAGGATTGTATGTGCGCTTTTTTGGCTGTTGTGTGAGGATTAGTTGAGGATTATCTTATCGTGTGTTTGTTTGCAGAGCTTTAAACTCAATCAGGTCTTTTTCATAGTCCCTGCCCAGGTTACACAGAAATTCCGGTGTCACCTTATAGTATTTTTCCTGACCGAGCTGATAGGCCAAATCCTCCAGCAGCGTCTGGAACGGCAGATGACGGCCGGAAAAAGTAAAGTTTTTCCCAACCTCACCGCCTGCGTAGTCGGGGCAGCCGAGAACAGCTTTGGCGAATTCTGCCACTTCCGGTATTCCCGGTTCGCATCCGGCTCGATCCAGCGCTATGCTGACATCTTCTGCTGTCAGATAAAACGGAACAACAATATAACCCGTCATGAAATCGGCCAGGAAAGCCGACCAGATACCGTACCCGATTCTCCGGTGGAGGACAATCCGGTGCATGTCAGCCGTACGGTTCATCAGATCAGGAATTTCATGGTCGGGAATTTTACTTACTTCCGGGTAATCCATCAGAATGTCGTTCATGTTTCCGTCATACTGGTTTTCGAAAAAAAACAGATGAAAGACGGATGAAATGACAATGGGGAGCAGGGCATTGGGGATATCCATCACTGAGCCGCTTATGAAAATTCCGTTCGGCGGAATGGGCAGTGCCGCGGGAATCAGATGTTCCGGTAACGGAGGACGCCTGAGGCCTTCCGACCTGCAGAAACGGTCGAGTTCCTCTTCGAATTTGTCCGGGTCGAAAAAGCCGAGGTGCATTTTCTCGCTGTTATAAGTTTTTGTATACGGCGCGATAATCTTAAGCGCCTCGTTGATAACGTCCATAAAATCCAAACTTATCACCTCAGCTCAATCATATCATTAAACGCACAAACAGAAAAGCCGTGTTTTCATATGCTCCGTAACCTTCTATACTCGTTCTCAAATGCATCTGGAATGATAACCGGAATTGTTCCGTTTCAGATCTTTCTGAGATTCAGGTTAGACTCTTTGCAAACGATTTATTCAGAGGAATTATAGCATGTCGATAACAAAATCTTTCAACAGGCACAGCCAGACCTACTATGTTTACGACACGTCTTATGTTTGGGATGAAGAGAAACAAAAGAAAGTACAAAAGAGGCGGTGTATTGGCAAATGGGATCCGGTTCAGGGAAAAATACTGCCTACTGGAAAACGTGGCCGTCCAAATGAATTAAGTGCTAAATTAGCAGAAGCTGAGGCTCCGCCTGATAGCTGTGCAAATGATTCTTCTGATCAGAACCTGGCTAAAGTGTTCAATGCGATCGCAACAGATCTCAACATCCTCCAGTCGGTCATTGCTAACCTGGCATCTGATTTTAAAGCTGCGAGTGAGTTCTTTATTCCCGAACCATTACCCACTCCAGAGGGCGGCAACAATGATAATGAGAAGGCTGAAAATAGCGAACCATAGAAGCATTTTCAGATTCGATTGGATGCAAAAAGGAACTTCCTGAAATGCAGCACCCACAAAAAAGAATAGGGGACAGCACAAACAGAAAGAACCCTAAAACGCAATTGTAGTTTAGTTTTTCGGCTCAGTTTTTTTGTTCTTTGATCCTTTTGGGCGGCCGCGTCCCTTTTTTTCTGCAGGAGGAACAAGACCTTCTTCTTCCATTTTCTTTTGTGCTGCTAATCTTTCCAATGTTTTCTTGTTCAAAGAACCACCTGGACGCCCTCGCTTTTTAGGATGAGGTTGTGCCTGATGGGCTGTGTTTTCTTTGGCTTCTTCTTTTGTTTCAGTGCCGGCTGCATTAGATGCATTGCCCGTTTCAGAAGCAACGTTTGCAGCAGCCTCTTCCTGCTGGTTAAGTTGGTTTTTGCGTTCGGCTTCTTCTTTCACTTTTAGCAGGTCTTCCTCCGAAAGAGGTCTGGTAAATGCAAGAGCCCTTGAGCATGTTTCTTTTGCATTGTTCTTCATATGATAAATCAGGGAACCATCTTCAAGAATCTCAACATTCAAGGGAAAGTTCAGTCCGAATGCTTCTAAGAATTGGCTGGCATTCTTATGGGGCTGATCGATGATTATGGATTTTTTTCGTTGGCTCTCTTTTTTCTCAGGATAGGTGACTCCACCGATAAATTCAAGTTCACTGAACAAAACACCCGGACTCGACTCAAAGATATCTTCCAGCGGATCCTGTACCATCACAAGATGCTGTTCACCCTTTTCAGTCTGAATGGAAATGGTCTTTTCATCATCGGAAATCTTGTCACGAAAATAATCCGGTACAGCGCAGTACGATGAATTCATCATGTTCATGCGATTTTTGATGAGCACAGACAGAAATGTTGCTATAAATGACATCATCATATGCCCGGCAATTGTCTCGTTTTTATGATTTCGAACCGGCATCATTTTCGCATAGTTCGTTGCATAGTCGGAAAACTGTTCTGCAGCCTGCCTGAGATAATACTCGGCTAAAACATCTTTCTCGTCCAAATCCCGAGTGTCGACAATCAAAAAAACACCTGACTTTGCCTTAGCTTCGTCGAACTGTTTTTCAGTCAAGGGTTTTTCCCGTGTCTTGTTCTCCCTTGGCAGGCGATCTGTTTTTTCATGGCAGGCTTCTTCATCCAGACACAGATACATGTATCCCTTAATATTTTTGCCCGATTCCCTGTCTTTACCAATGACAGACGGAATCTTTAGGACGTTTACATGTCGGTTCCTGTAAATGATGCGCTTTACACTGTCATCCGGATTATGTAAGAGAGAAACTTTCTTAAAAGCTTCTTTGTACAGATTGTATGCAGGATTCAGCTGTACCAACAAATCTGAACCGTCTAAAATCAGTCGCTCCAGACTGGAAGGGCAACGATATCCCGCATCAGTCAGAACATCCGAAACTTTCAGCCCTAAGTTTTCAAGCGTTTTTCTTACGCTGGCTAACGCTGCACTGTCAATAACGTTCCCCCTGATTATTTCATAGTATAACGGCAATCCGGTAGAACGCTGTACTGCAAGAATAACCCGGCAGTCGATGTTGTTCTCGATTTCGTGACTCGAAGCCATGGTGATCGGGACATCCCAGGCATTTTGACACGCTGAACTGTCAATTATGATACAGTATTCATCGTCAGTCGATTTCAACACATATTCGATATGCTTCTCCAGAAAAATGATTCTTTGTGCATCATCTTTTCCTATCTTCTCATAGAATTCTGAAATCCTTTGACTGCATAGATTTGCGACGGGGTAAAGAAATTTTGCGAAGCTTTTGTCAAACCATACATTTGAATGCATGTCTGCATTTGGGGAAAGAAGATAGCAATGAAGCAACGCATTCAGACAGTCTGGGTTTTCTGTCTCAATGTTATCCAGTACAGTGTGATATTCAATTCCAGGGAGCAGTTTCCCGAGAAAGTAGCTGCCTCCAAAGCGAAGTGTGGATAGCGCATTTCCAGCTTCGTTTGCTGGCGCATCGAAGACATGCGTTTCTTTTTTGACTTCATGAAAGCTTTGGTCAGAAGGATCAAATCTAAACAGCCCTTGGGTATTGTTGAAGAAAATGAGATTGGATTTATCAATTACCCGCCCAAGATACATCCGTCCAATCTTGATCACTTTCCCATTTTGCCGCTTGCTGGTGCCAGGCCAGATTCCGTATTCAACATCATGGCCGCTGGCATCTTTCTGACCGGTTTGGTGGTATTGAATATTTGGCAAGATATTCACCTCTGTGTAGTCGTTAATCAATCTGCCTACATGATAAAATATTTTTACAAACAGATCAAGCGGTATATCATCAATGTTCAATCAAATTCTGACTTGCTGAAATCACACTGGGAACAGGAAAAGGCATCCGTAACGGATGCCTTTTCCTGTTTTGTGTCTTTCTGCCGTCCTGAGGCAGGAGGATTGTCCGTTCAGTCCCGAATGAGGAGCTCAAGGGTGCGAGACAGGTGATCCGACTCCACGGGCTTGCTGAGATGCGCATTCATTCCGGCCTGCAGGGAACGCTGGACATCCTCATCAAAGGCATTGGCCGTCAGGGCAATGATGGGGATCGTTTTCGCATCCGGATGGTCCAGGGCACGAATGGCTTTTGTGGCATCCAGACCGTTCATCACCGGCATCCGGAGTCCATCAGAATGGCATTATAGGTTCCGGGTGCGCTGTCACGGAACATCTCAAGGGCCTGCTGGCCGTTCCCGGCGTGATCGGTTTCCATACCACGCAGCTCCAACATCGAACATAATCTCAGCGGAGATCTCTGTACTTCTGCAAAGGAGAAAATGCTTTGTTGACATTACAAGGGCCTGGAGCTTAGAATGGTCAGTGAGACAGGTGAGGTATGTGAATCCATTACAGACCCTGCGAAAGGAGCGGTCTTGTCGTGCGGCGACAGTTAGAGCCTGGGAAATAATTATCTGAACGATTTTGCTCACAAGATAAATGAAAATGCATTGATTTATCTCAACGATACAATTACCGTATTCTGGGCTTCTTTCATGCCATTCTGTCAAGATAAGAATTCGTTTATATAATTGTTTCCTGCGCTCTTAACGATGGTAAATTTCTGAAAAGCAAGCAAGTCCGATATCTGCATGATCAAATGATACACCCGGTTGGCTATGTGGTTAATCGTTTTCCGCAAATGCCGTCCAGAACGATATGCAACTATACCAAAGAAAGCAGAGCAGTGCCAATGTCGTTTAGTTTAGTCTCGGAGCAATTACATCCGATTTGATAACCCATTGAAGAGGTTCAATTTTTCCCGAACCTTCAAGAAGATCCATCATGTTACTCCCTATGAATACAGGAAATCTGCCTCAGGCAGTACTTCTATGAACAAACAATAGTAACTCTGGTGCTTTTAACGGAATCCTATTTGATTGTAATGTACTTTTGCAGCCGACTATTCGGCTTATCCGGAATCGTCATTGCAATTCTACCTTGTTCAAGGAGCGGCTGCAGTCTCTTTCGCACGCTTCTCTTATCTTTATATTTCAGGTGAGCGCATATTTCCAGTATACCTCTTGGCTTCTCACAGAACATTAGTATTTTTTCTTCGTCTGATATCGTATCAATAGCTTTTACTGGTACATTTTCTCTTTCGACTGGTGCATTGACTGGTACATCGACTGGTACATTCTCACCCTTGACTGGTGCATTGTTCTCCTCAGTCAGTCTGTCGAAAGGAATCGTTACCTTAATGTTATTCTTTGAAAATCGGAATGCTTTCTTACCATAGGCATTCAAAATAGCCGGAACACCTCGTCCGGTTTGTTCGCTGATATGCAGCTGAAGGATGATTTTAGCCAGCTTCTCATTGACAGGAACGGATTCTCCCGCATAAAAGCCGTCCATCGTCTGCTTCGGGGCCAACAGTCCCTTGGACAAGATCTCTATCCGATCCTGAAAAACCGTAAACGCAGGTGCTCCATCAAGCCAGTGGTTATGAACAAAAGCATTAATCACAGCCTCTCTGTATGCTTCCTGATGAAATATTCCGGCGGGGTCAAGCACGGACAGGTTGAGCGGCGGACAGCTGGTTCCGGCACCTGGCAGTCATGGTGCCCGGAAAAGATGCCGCGGCGGAATGGCCGGAACCGGTGGAGGATGACTGGGTATGGAAAACTGAAATAAACCGGGGAACAGGAAAAGGCATCCGTAACGGATGCCTTTATTGTCGTTTGTGGATTTCTGACGTCATGACTGCGGAGCCTTTGCGGGATTGTCCGTTTAGTCCCGAATGAGGAGCTCAAGGGTGCGATACAAGTGATCCGACTCCACGGGCTTGCTGAGATGCGCATTCATTCCGGCCTGCAGGGAACGCTGGACATCCTCGTCAAAGGCATTGGCCGTCAGGGCAATGATGGGGATCGTTTTCGCGTCCGGATGGTCCAGGGCACGAATGGCTTTTGTGGCATCCAGACCGTTCATCACCGGCATCCGGATGTCCATCAGAATGGCATCATAGGTTCCGGGTGCGCTGTCACGGAACATCTCAAGGGCCTGCTGGCCGTTCTCGGCGTGATCGGTTTCCATGTCACGCAGCTCCAGAATGTCGATCATGATTTCAGCGTTGATCTCTGTATCCTCGGCCAGGAGAATCTTGCGTCCGGTCAGATCGGCCTTATGCACACTTCCGTATACGGCGTTCTTCCGGCGAATGACTTTTCTGAACTCATCCAGCATATTGGAGGCAAAGAGGGGCTTGGAAATGAAGGTATCCACTCCGGCATCCAGCGCTTCCTGCAGAACGTCATCCCAGCTGTATGCCGTCAGGATGATGATGACCGACTCGTTGTCATATAGCTCGCGGATCCTGCGGGTGACCTCAACACCATCCTGATCCGGCATTCGCAGGTCGACGAGGATCAGGTTGTAGGCGTCCTGTCTGGCATGAGCGACCTGAAGCAGTTCAAGAGCCTGAGCTCCGCTGAGACAGGAATCAGAAACGATGCCCACCTCTTCCAGTACCAGACGGGTATGTTCACAGGCCACGGGGTCATCGTCGATGACCAGAACACGCAGATCCTGAGGACGGACATCCTCGCCGAGGGAGAAGGTGCGGTTGGTGGTTTTCAGCGTGATTGTAACGGTAAAGGTGGTACCGACACCCTTTTGACTCTCGACGGTGATATTGCCGTTCATCATCTCGACGATGTTTTTGGTAATGGCCATTCCCAGACCGGTGCTGCCGTATTTATTGGACTTGTTTTCATCTTCCTGGGAGAACGGCTCAAAGACTCTGGGCAGATACTCCGGATCCATGCCGATTCCGGTATCCTTCATCACAAAACGGAGAGTGGCCTTATCCTCAAACTTTGCCTGCGGCTCTACGAGGAAGGTGACGCTGCCGCCTGCCGGCGTGAATTTCACCGCATTGCCCAGAATGTTGATGATCACCTGCTTCAGCTTCATATCATCCCCGATGTAGAAGTTATTCACAGGTCCGGTAATTCTGCACTCATAATTGAGGCCTTTTTCCTGGCACTGACCGTTGATCATGGTATTGATCTGTTCCAGAATGTCACTGAGGGAGAATTCCTCGTTCTGGAGGGTCATGCGGCCGCTTTCAATCCGGCTCATATCCAGAATGGCATTGATCAGGGAAAGCAGATGCTTGGCACTGATGTTGATTTTTTCCAGATGTTCCCGGGTGCGGTCTGAGAGATCCGGGTCTCTGAGCGCAATGGCGTCAAGGCCGATAATGGCATTCATGGGGGTGCGGATCTCATGACTCATGGAGGAGAGGAAGGACGTCTTTGCGGCATTGGCTTCCTCCGCCTGAGCCAGTGCGGATTTGAGCGTCTCCTGCTGGTCAGCCAACTGCTGTTCCATTTGTTTTTGCTGAGTAATGTCAACAAAAATGCCGACATAGGTGATGGGTGAACCGTCCGGCCGCCGCGTCAGCTGCCCGATGCTGTGGAACCAGCGCCAGCCCTGATTCCTGGTCAGAAGGCGATATTCCACGTCATACGGCGTTTTGCCCGAGTAGTCATCTATGGCGCTTTGGAACTGCGTAAGGACACGTTCTTTATCCTCCTCGCGCAGCAGGTCTGACCAGGATTCCAGCTTGTTGGGGAAATCTTCCTCGCTGGTATAACCCACCATCTGCCGGAAGGTGGAGGACCAGTTCACGCCGGTCAGTTTTCCGTGTTCATCAAAGTCCATATACCAGGGGCCGGAATTGAGCATGTCATGGAGCAGCGTCAGTGTTTCATTTCTGCGTTCCTGATCCAGAAGCTGATCCTGAAGCTTGAGGCGCCGTTCCATCTCCTTTTGCTTGATGCGGCTTGCGGCCTCCGTGGTTTCCCTCTCCAGCAGGAGAAGGCTGGTTTTCCGGTTCAGCAGCAGGATGATCAGGAAGAATCCGGACATCACCAGCAGGACGATCACACTCTGGAACAGGCTCCGGTTTGTAATATCCTGTGTGATATGGCTGACCTGCTCGCTGATGAGGCTTTCGCGGATCAGGTAGGTCAGCATCCAGTCCGTTCCGTCTACCGGGATATAATGCAAGGTCTCATCAATCCCGTTATATTCAAAGGTAATGACGCCTTCTCTGCCGCTGGAAAAGTCATCACGGATCTGATCCAGAGTGACGTTGTTTTTCAGGACGGCCGTTTTCAACGCGTCCAGCAGATTGTATTCACCGGACTGGCCGCCCAGGACCACGTTGGTCAGGGAGACGCCGCTTTTGTCATAAAGGTTGCAGAACGTGGCGCCGTTGGTGTCTGTCTGCAGGGAGAGTCCCTCCAGCAGGACATTCATGTCAATCTCCATGAAACAGCAGAGCAGCTGATGCCCCTGGAAGGAAAGCGGCTTGACCGGGACGGCAATGACCACTTTTTTCTGATCACTGTGGATATCCCGGATGGAGACGTTCGGAGCGGTCAGTGACCGGTAATCAAAGCGGTATTCGTCAATGTTTGTGAGTGTGCCGAGGGAGGTATAGATCAGTCCGGTTTCATCGACAAAAGCAAACTTCTCTACCGTGTAAAGCTTCTTCATTCTGGCCTGATAGGCCTGGAGATGCGGGAGATCGGAGAGATCTTCCTCTGTGAGCAGTTCAATGGCGTTTTGCATGTTCCGGATGTTGGTATCCAGGTTGGACTTCACAACCTGTTTGCGCCGTCCGGCAAGCTCGCCCAGATAAAAATTGCTGATTGAATGAACGGCCTGCTCCGTGCCGCGCTGGGCATTCCTTCCTGTCCAGATCATCGATAAAACCAGGAGGATGACGATAAGGATTCCTCCGAGAAGGATTGCCCTCATGATGGTATTGTCCTGTCGACTTTGCTTTTTCACACTCATCGGTGCGTTTGCTCCTTTTATCGGATTATAATGATGGCATACCAGGCAAGAGTGTCAGAACCCAGACGCGGCAGGCATGCGGGCTTTGACATAGGCATACCTAAAAAATGAAGTTTTCTTTGTATTATTCAAAAGGAAATCTATCACAGAAACCATCTGGAGTCAAGCTGATAAAGTAGGAAAAACGCTTCCTGCAATCCCGGCTTCAGTGAATCGGGGAACCTGAAAAAACGACAAATCGGCCCGGAGGGAGAACGGCCGAGAGCGGAGAGAAAGCGGGCAGGAAAACTCAGCCGGGGAGAAACGGGAAAATGTTGCTTTGAGTGTTTGCTTTTCAAAGTAACAAAGTGTTACTATACGCTAAAAAATTGGCACGATGAAAGGGCTGTTTCTGCTGCTTTCGAGAAAAAGGATGCTGAAAAATTATACTTGAAATTATTATACTTTAAAGTATAATAATAGGCAAAGTGATTTGGGGGTGTGTATATGTCTGGCGGAAAACGATTTATTGACAGAACTGAAGAACTGATGACACTTGAAAAAGAATATGCGAAAGAATCAGCTTCATTTGTCATCGTCTATGGGAGACGCAGAGTTGGGAAAACAGCGCTGATCAACGAATTTCTTTCCCGTCACAAAGGATGTAATTTGTATTTTCTGGCGACACAGGAGGCGGAAACACAGAACCGAAAGGCTTTCCGCAACCAGACGGCAGATCTGATTGGAAATGAGCTGTTGAAAACGGCGGATGCAGACTGGCTTACGATCTTCAGGCTCTTCTCAGAGCATCCTGCGGCAGAACGCAAAATCGTTGTGATGGATGAATTCCAGTATATCGGCAAATCCAATCCCGCGTTTCCTTCAGTCATGCAAAAGATCTGGGATACGGTGTTGAAGGACAAGAATATTATGCTGATCCTGTGCGGTTCTCTTATTCCACTGATGCAGCAGCAGACACTGGATTACTCGAGCCCGCTCTATGGCAGGCGCACCGCACAGATCCGATTAAGGCAGATTCATTTTAAGGATTATCCGGACTTTTATCCGGGGAAAAGTGAAGAGGAGCTGATCCCTTTCTATGCCGTTACAGGCGGCGTGCCCAAATACATTGAAACGTTCAGAGACTGCCGGGACATTGAAGAGGGCATTGAGGAATATGTACTGAACCCGCAGGGATATCTGTACGAAGAACCATATTTTCTTCTGCAGAATGAAGTGACGGAGATAGGCAGTTATTTCTCCCTGATCAGGGCAATTGCAATGGGCCATACCAAATTATCTGAAATTGCTGCAGAACTTGGTGTAAAGCAAACCGGTCTTCCCAAATACCTGAAAACATTAATGGACCTGGACCTGGTGGAGCGCGAGGTTCCGGTGACGGAAAGCTATCCGGAAAAGAGTAAAAGCGGGCTCTATCGCATTACAGATAACTACATCGCTTTCTGGTTCAAATTTGTTTATCCTTACAGGGCATTCCTTGAACGGGGCGAAAAAGCCTATGTGATGGAACAGATCCGGAAGATGTTTGTCCAGAATTATCTTTCATATGTTTATGAAGAGCTGTGCAGAGAAAAAATGTGGGCATTCTCATCCGGAAATCTGTGGAATTACCGATTTGACAGACTGGGCAGGTATTGGGGACCGGTGTGCGGAGAAGTAGATATCCTCGGAATCGATACGGCAGGCGGGAACATGATTATTGGTGAATGCAAGTATTCAGCGGCAGAAAAAGGCTTAACCATTCTGCACACACTAAAGGAAAAAGCCCGTGCTTTGGAGGCGAAAACCGGCTGTTCCTGCAGCGATTATGTAGTGTTCAGTACTTCCGGCTTTACGAAGGGACTGAAAGATGAAGCAGCAGGAAATTCAAACATTCTTCTGGTAGATACCTTTTCGCCAAACAGGGATTAATGCACGAAAGGGGATTTACGGGAAACTCAGTGCCGTAGATGAACTTTTTAGAAAGGAACAGCGACAGGACAGGAACCACGTCGGCTGATAAACAAAGAAGATGCCGGAAAGGGCTTATAGTGAGCCACTTTCCGGCATCTTTCATTACCAGGCAGGAGAACTGGCAGACAAATGGTACCAAATGACAGTATTTGATGACAAGGCACGGACTGCAGATTTCTACAGCTGCGGCCAGTCAGAAATTTCCATTCAATGACTGGCTGACTGCTTTCAGTATATCGCTTTGCTCGATTGTAACCAACCCCACACCTCAGTGAAACACGGATGGACAAGCTTTTTAAAAGATGCTATTCTTTCTTGCAGGACACATGCCTATCAATTGTCTGAGATCTGAATTTGTCATTCTGTTGCTGTGCGGCAGTTGCCCATCATAGCCTGTCAGGAAGCTGAAAGAAGCGGTTTTGTCGCACAGCGACAGTTAAGTCAAATCCAGGCCTCATGCAATACTGCTCCGGAAAATGATCAACAGTAAGGCCTGCAAAGAAGGAAGCCGTGATGAAAAGAAGGATTAAGCTTATTCACATTTTGCTGTTTTCCTTTACGATGACGACGATGGCGATGATCGGGGTCATTGTGGGGAGCTGGCATCTGGTATCGACAGAATCGGAAGAAAGCGCCTTACTGCAGGTGCGCTATATGCTCAGTGATACCGTGGCGGCACTGGAGGACTGGGTCGGCAGACTGGAAAACGGCAGTGACATCGCCAGCTCATTTCCGGAAGTCCGGGAATTCATGACCGGGAAGGAAGAGGACAGGGTCAGGCTGAAAAACGGGGTTCGCGCGGAACTGGAAGGGTTTGTCTATTATGAGCCCGGTGCGGTCAGCGCCTATCTGAAGACGGCTGACGGCAGTGAGCTGACCGCCTGTCCCGAGGCGAATTATCAGAGTATTGTTCCGTACAGGGTCAATCTGCAGGTCTCAAAGGATTATCAGATCACGCGGCCGTTCCGGCAGCAGATTGTAACCGGAGGATACACGATTGGCGACAATCGCTTTTTTGCCGTGCTGACGCCTTTGTATCCGGAACATTCGCCCCATACGGATGAAAATTACCTGGGAGCACTCGTTTTAATCGTGGATGCGGGGACCATTCAAACCATTATTCCGGACAGTGCCAGGGATAACAGCCTGGTGGAAGATGCTGCGGGGATTTTGCTGGATAACGAAGAAGTCAGGGAGAGAGTGCGGAATGGCGGGAGCGGGACGGTTCTGTCGGAAGCGGTCGGACAGACTGGCTGGACGGTTTCCATCCCTTCAAGAGTGTCCGCGGGGGATGCCTCCGCGCAGCGGATTATAAGGATTTGTCTTTTCTTCGGAGCGGGAAGTGTCATTCTGCTTCTCCTGCTGATGCTGGTGCAGGTGCGGCACATCGTTGAGCCGATTCAGAAACTGACCGAGCAGGTAAATCATGTGGAATCGGAAACCATTGCCATCTCATCACCGGAGCGGGGATTTGCTGAACTTCAGACACTCACGGACAGTATGAACGGGATGCTGGGCCGCCTGAGACAGATGAACGAACAGATGATCAATGACCGGCTCAGATATTATGAGGACAGGATTACGTTCCTGCAGGCCCAGATCAACCCGCATTCGCTGTACAACAATTTTGAATGTATCCGCGGCATGGCGGCGCAGGGAGCGAATGAAGAGATTCGCGAAATGACGACGTGTCTTGCCAGAATTTACCGGTATTGCTGCAAAGGGGAAACCCGGGTTCGCCTGGAGGAGGAAGAAAGCTGCCTCCGATATTTCTGCCGGGTCCTGGAACTGCGTTATGCCGGAGCATACCGGATAGAGACAGAGATTGCACCGGAAACCATGAATGCCATGATTCCGCGGATGATTCTGCAGCCGCTGGCGGAAAATGCGGTTCAGCATGGAATGATTGCGGCCGGGAAAAAGAACGGAACGGTAAAGATCTCCTCCAGAGCTGAAAATGGCCGGTTGATTCTGAGCGTGTTGGATGATGGCGCCGGGATGGATTCCGTGACGCTGGCCCGGTATAACAGCAGCATTGCCCTGCACGATGACGGGACCCACAGCCATATTGGCATTACCAATGTACTGCGCCGGCTGAGCATGATTTATCAGCAGGAGGAGTCTCGGGATGGAAAGCCGCTGGCTGTCTTTGAAAACAGACCGCAGGGAGGTCTTCTCATCACCATCAATATTCCGCTCATTATTTCCTGACGGATAAGCGGGTTGATTCGCATTGCCGGATTCAATGGACAGATCGGGCCACCTGCGGATATTTTCTCAGATCGGCGGTGGATCCAACCATCCAACAAGGGGAGGAGAAACGAATGAGCAAGCCTAATGAAGGGCTAATGATCGGAAAAAGAACATGTAAGAACAGAATTACCATGGCGCCGACGGTAAAATTTAATGCCGGCGAGGACGGCATGGTCACCGATTTTTTTGTCGGACACTATGCGCTGCGGGCGAAGCATGGATGCGGGCTGATTTGCGTGGAAGCAACAGCCGTGTCACCGGAGGGAAGACTTTCCCCAGATCAGCTTGGTCTGTGGAACGATGAGCAGATCAGCGGGCACCGCCGAATAGCGGAGGCCTGTCATCCGTATGGTGCGCTTGTCATCCCTCAGATTCATTACGGCGGTCTGGGGACGCATCCGCAGTGCGGACCGCTCACCTCGCCATCCGCAGTTGTTTGGAACAGATGGGGCAGGGAGGAAACGGCAAAAGAACTGACGGTTCCGGAGATTCATCGCATTCAGAAAGACTTCATTGACGCGGCGGTAAGAGCGAAAACGGCCGGTTATGATGGGGTTCAGCTGCACGGCTGTCACCGTTACCTGATTAATGATTTTGCATCGGAAATCAACCGGCGTACGGATGAATACGGCGGCAGCACAGAAAACCGGGCACGTTTCGGGAGCGAGATCATCGCCGGAATCCGGGAGGCATGCGGGGATGATTTCATTATTTCCGTTCGTACCACCGGCTGCGATCCAACGATTGCGGAGAGCATCGGCATCGCTGAATGGTATGTAAAGGCTGGATGCGATTATCTGCAGGTGTCAGACGGGATTCATGACATCCGTGATCTGCCGCATGATGAGACTTTGCCCTATAATCGCATTGCCGCGCTGGGCGTTGCTTTCCATGAGCATTTCAGGGGCGCTGTGCCGGTGTCACTGGTCAACGGCATTCGCACACCTGAACAGGTTCGCTTTCTTCTCGAGAACGATCTCATCGACACCGTAGATCTTGCCTGCGGTCTTCTTGCGGATCCCGCGTTCACAGAAGCGATTCTGAATGGAACGCCTTATGTCAAATGCCTGTCCTGCAAACATTGCGGATGGGGACCGGGACACAGCCACGTCTGTCCGGCTCTGATGAAACGAAAGGATGAGGAATGGGCGTGGAAATGAGCTGCTGTGTACCGTGATCCGGACACAGTGGCGCTGAAAAACGGAACGACGGCTTATGAAGAGGGCCTGCCATATCGCGGCAGGCCCTCTTTTCTGTCAGATGGTGCTGAAAAAGTGATTCCGAAACCGTGGAATAAGGGGAAAAATGCCTCCCTGTGTGGACAGAACGGCGGTAAATTGACCAGTCGATTGATCCATTGGTTGAATTGGTGATATAATTCTTGCAAAAGTTGTCTAACTGATACAAATGGCCGGAATGAAAACCTAAAAAAACGACAAAAAAACCTGAAACATTGAAAAGAAATAACCATCCGAATGCGATACAATACGATCAGAAGTTGGAAAGAACATTCCGGCGGAATCATGTGCAGGAAGGTGGGGGAGAACGTGAGAGCCCGAATGAACCGCCTGGGCAGGAATATCTGGCAGGCAAGATATATCTATTTGCTGCTGATACCGGGACTTTTGTACTTTATCATCTTTCATTATGTCCCGATGAATGGCGTGGTGCTGTCGTTTAAAAAGTTCAATGCACGGCTTGGCATCTGGGGAAGTCAGTTCGTGGGATGGGCGAATTTTGAACGGATCTTCCGGACACCGGATGCCCTGAACGCGATCCGAAACACGTTTGAAATCAACCTGAGCCGGCTGGTGTTTCAGTTCCCGGCGGCGATTATTCTGGCGCTTCTGCTCAATGAAATGCGGGGGACCCGATTCAAGCGGATTTACCAGACGGTGTATACCTTTCCTCATTTTTTAAGCTGGGTCGTCGTCTCCTCCATTCTCTCGAACTTCCTGGCCAGTGACGGCCTGATCAACTCGGTGCTGGTGAGAATGGGCGGGAGCCGGATCAATTTCCTGGCCGATACGGCGCTGTTTCGTCCGCTTTTGTACCTGACCCATAACTGGAAAGAGATGGGCTGGGATTCCATTATTTACATGGCGACGATCACCTCCATTGATCCCACGCTGTATGAGGCTGCCACGGTGGATGGCGCTGGCCGGCTGCAGCAGGTATTCCATGTGACGCTGCCCGGGATCCTGAGCACGATCGTGATTCTCTTCATCCTGCAGGTGGGCCGGATCATGAATGCGGGCTTTGAACAGATCTTCTACATGCAGAACGCGGCGGTCAAGAAGGTGTCGGATGTGCTGGATACCTATATCTACACCATTACCTTCAAGGCCACCCCGAATTACGGGTTCTCCGCGGCGGTCGGACTGTTTAAATCAGTTATCAATCTGGTCATGCTGGTAATCGCCAACTTCACGGTGAAAAAAGCCAGCGGCAGCGGACTGTTTGTCTAGAACAGACCTGCGGCCATTTATCAGGAAACGGATTGAGGGAAAAAGAGGAGCGGCCCTGTCGCGCAGCGACAGTTAAGTCAAATCCAGGCCTCATGCAATGCAACTCCGGCAAACGACCAACATTGAGGCCTGCAAAGGAGGAAGGGTGCTGTGACAAAGACGATGAAGCAACCAAAGAGCCGGCTGAAGCAGGCAACAGGCTGGGATATGCTGATTTTCATCCTCCTGACACTGCTGACGCTGATCATCTTTCTGCCTTTTTATAACGCGGTGGTTATTTCGCTTGAAACCAACCGGGCCTATGCGCTGAATCCCGTATCCCTGTACCCGGTTGAGTTTACGCTGAGAAACTATGAACACCTGATCAGCAAGGGACAGATTGGCATTGGCTATAAGAACACTGTGTTTATCACGTTCATGGGAACCGCGCTGAGCATGTTTTCCATGCTGGCCATGTCCTATGCCTTTAGCCGCAGGCATTATCCGGGAAAGAAACTGTTCTTTGTCATGATGCTCTTTACAATGTTCTTTTCCGGCGGGATGATCCCGACCTATCTGCAGTTCAAGAATCTGGGGATGATCAATACCACGTGGGCCATTGTCCTGTACTCGGGCATCAGTGCGTATAACGTGATCATCCTGAAAAACGGCTTTGAGCAGACCCCGGCGGAGCTGGAGGAGGCGGCGAAAATCGACGGCGCCAATGATCTGGTGATCTTTCTGCGGATTGAACTGCCGCTGCAGGGTGCCCTGATTGCCACCTTCACGCTGTTCACGGCCGTCGGGTACTGGAATGAATGGTTCTGGTCCACGCTGCTGATCAACAGCGGATCAAAGATGCCCCTGCAGGTGGTGCTGAAAGCCATTGTGGCAGAGTCGGCGGCGCTGGAGGATGTCTCTACCGGGGAGGCCGGTGCGGATGCGTTTGCGCAGGGAATCAAAATGGCGGCGGTCATGCTGACCATGGTGCCCATTATGTGCCTGTATCCGTTCCTGCAGAAGTATTTTGTCAAGGGCGTTCTGGTGGGCTCGGTGAAAATGTAATTCTGCGGGCAAGCCCGCATAATAAATTAAAGGAGGTCTCCAAGATGAAACGGTTTCTGTCTCTGGTTCTTTGCGTGATGCTGCTTTGCGGCCTTTCGCAGGCGCTGGCGGAGTCGGATGCGCACGTCAGCTTTACCATTAACGCGGCCCATACCAATTCCGAAATGGACTACACGTCGGATGCACTGTACAAACTGATTTCCGAAAAGTTCAACTTTGACTTTGAGGTTTATCCGGTTTCCAAGGATGCCCAGAAAGAAAAGATTATCACCTGGGTCAACGGCGGAACCATGCCGGACTCCGTGACCATGCGCGACTTTGACTACCAGATGTATGTGACCTGGGCGGAGCAGGGCCTGCTGGCGCCGCTTCCGGATGGCTGGGAGGAAAAGTATCCCGAGCTGTATTCCATGATGCTGACCAGCGGCATTTATGAGCAGATGCGGCTGGATGGCGTGACGTACGGCATCCCGCATGCCACATTCGCCCGCTTCAGCGGCATGCAGGGAATGGTGGTATCCCACCTGTCCGTGTATTACCGCAAGGACTGGGCAGAGAAGCTGGGGATAACCATCGGGGACAGCATTACCCTTGAGGAGTATGAGGCGTATCTCAAGGCATGCATTGACAACGACATGGCCGGAAACGGCAACACCATCGGCCTGACGGATGATCCGGAAAACCTGTGCAACCTGTTCATGCTCTTTTCCGGTGTCGACTACGACGGCTTCCGGAAGGTGGACGGGAAATATGTGTGGAGCTTTGCGGACCCGGGCGTGCTCAGGGCGATCCGCCTGGCCCGCGACGCCTATGAGAAGGGTGTACTGGATCCGGACTTCTATCTGAACGAATCCTCGGATGCGACCAACAAATTCACCTCCGGTGTGGCCGCTTCCATGTTCATCAACTGCGCCATCTCCAGCTATATGGGCTATAAGAGCACGTTTGAGGAATCCACCGGCCTGAAGGGCGCGGACTGCCTTGCTATCACCACCATTGCGGAGGATGACGGGACACCCCTTGGCATTCAGACCAATAACTGGTGGGCTGTGACCATGTTCAATCCGGACATCTCCCCGGTGACCCTTGACCGCCTGCTGTCGATGATCAACTGGATCTGCTCGGAGGAGGGGCAGCTGAACGTGCTGGTCGGCATTGAGGGCAAAGACTGGGAAATGGTGGACGGCGAAGTGAAGGTGCTGCCGGAGGAGGATGGCAGCTTCAAGGCGACAGTGGACAAGTACAACAGCTACAACGTGTTCCGCACCCAGGGCATTTTGGCGGATGACTATTCCTTCATCAACCCGGCCAACGATCAGGATGTGGTGGCGCAGGTGAAAGAAATGTACGCCACCCGCAAGACCGGGAAGATCATCCCGCTGGATATGGACTATGAGTTCTTCTCCAGTGACAACAAGGCGGCCTATTCCCTGAAGCTGTCGGAGGAAGTGGCGCGGCTGATTGTCACCAAGGGAATTGATGTGGAAGCGGAATGGCAGAAATACATCAGTGACAATGCCGGCATCTGGCAGCCGGTCGTCGATGACCTGAACGCCGCCTTCACGGAGTGAGCACCGGTCTGACACATCTGCGTTGAATTGCCAAACCATGGATAAAAACGGAGCGGATTCCGGCGAAAACTGGCCGGAATCCGTCTTCCGATTTCCGGAGGGGATGTCATGCGAACCGTGATATTGATTGACGATGACATTTGGGCATTGGCTGATATGCGGGAAACCTTCCATTTTGACCGTTACGGGTTTGAAATTATGGGGGAATATCAGAGTGCGGAGGATGCGGTTTCCGCAATGGAACGGCTCAGACCGGACCTGATCATCTCTGACATCTGCATGTCCGCCGGGACCGGACTGGACCTGGCCGCGCTGTGCGCCGAAAAATATCCTGACACCGTCATGATTCTGGTCAGCGGGCATGAACGGTTCGATTATGCCCGGGAGGCCATCCGCCAGGGCGTATTTGCCTATCTGCTCAAACCTCTGCTGGACAGCGAAGTGGCACAGACGATGGAACGGCTCCTGAAACAGCTGCCTGAGAAAGAGGCAGATGCGAAGCCGGCTCTGCCCGGCAATGTGGCCATGGACAGCCTGATTGGCCGGGCGCTGAGTTACATCGATGAGCATTACAACGTGTCCCTGCCGCTTGAATCCGTGGCCGAGGCGCTCTTTGTGAACAAGAGCTATCTCTCTGACCTGTTCTCAAAAACCGTGGGGATGACCTTTACGCAGTACAAAAACACGGTGCGAATCGGCCATGCCCGGGAACTGATCCGCAAGGGCGGGCTCAGCATGACCGAGGTGGCGGCGCAGACCGGCTTTGACTCCTCCAGCCGGTTCTCAAAGGTGTTCCATCAGATCGAGGGCATTTCGCCGCAGCAGTTTCAAAACAGGGAACGGGACCGGCACTGACTGTGTCCGGAGATTCAAAAAACGCAGGAAACTGCGTTTTTTTGATCCGTATTTTTGAGCGCTTTTTTGGATTTTTCAATCTATTTTTAAGGTTGATCTGTTATACTGACGGAGAAACAGGAGATCTGCCTGCTAAAGCGGGCCTGCCGCGCAGCGGCAGTTTGCCCAGCAGGAGCACCGGAAATGCACCGGTGCCGAAAGCTTGGGCTGCGGCTCATGAAGCGGGCCTGCCGCGCAGCGGCAGTTTGCTCAGCAGGAGCACCGGAAATATACCGGTCAAGGATCAAACGGAGGAGGAAATAGGATGAAAAAAGGATTTGCTGTTTTGCTGATGCTTGTGATGGCACTGGTATCCTGTGCCTGTATGGCGGAGTCAGGAACCGTTTCTGACAAGGAAGCGATCGAATACGCGCTGAACCTGAAGAATATGGATCAGGAATGGACTTACAGTGATTCATCAGATGCGTGGACACTGTCCATTGTAACGGCGGTGACACAGCCGGTGATTCCGGATAAGGAAGGCGTGTCCGTCTGTGTCCCGGGTGCGTATGTGAAGGGGATCGATACGGATGGTGACGGTACGGCAGATGTTACTGCCGGGAACGGCAATGAGGCGGTTAAAGGCAGTCTGGTGATTGACTATGAGGCATCGGTGACCAGCACCAACGGTCAGATGTATACCGCGGCAACCGCTCCGGTCATCCTGAACACCGGTGCAGCGGGCTATGGCAGTTCCACCAACACAACGGCCTCTGCCACCTACGCAGCGGAGGGGTATATCAACGTGGCCTGCGGGAACCGCGGCAAACAGGACAGTTATACCGATGACAGCGGCAATACGGTCTATACCGGTGATGCGCCGTCCTGTCTGGCAGACCAGAAAGCCGCGGCACGATTTGTCAAATACAACATTCTGCTGGGAAACCTGCCGGGCAGTGTGGATTACTGGGTTTCCACCGGTGGCAGCGGCGGCGGTGCACATGCGGCCATGTTCGCGGCGACATCCAATCACCCGGATTTTTACGATTACCAGATTGCCGTCGGTGCGGTTGGCGTTTACAGGAACGAGGACGGGACATACACGACAACCGTGAACGTGAACGGGGATGAAGTGGAACTTTCGGACGGCGCCTGGGGCTGCGTGGCCTACAGCGCCATTACCTCTCTGTATGAGGCGGATATGGCAATGGCCTTTGAGTATACCCTGAATACAGATTATGCCTTCAATACGGAGTTTCAGAAGGAGCTTGCCGGTATCCTCAGCCGGGAATACATGGAGTATATCAATGGACAGAACCTGACGGTGGAGGAGGAGAAGGTTGGATTTGATCTGAACAGCGACGGTGAGATAAAGGACACCGTGCCGCTGAGAATTGAATACGATACGGAGAAGTATGCGGATACCAACGGATACGGCGGCACCTATCTGGATTTGTATCTGGCGGAATTTGTCAGCAACCTGCAGTGGTATGTGGACAGCCTGGACTATGCAGATGGGTGGACCTGGTTCGATGCGGATGGGAATGCCCTCAGTGATGAGGCGGTCGCGGCAATGACCACCGCGGAAAAGACAGCAGCCTTTATTGAAGGACGGTATACCAAAGCGTCTGCCGGCAGGGGCGGCCCTGGAATGGGCGGCCGCGGCATGGGCGGTCCTGGCGGCCATGGCGGAATGATGCCGCAGGGAATGGACGGAGCTTTCCCGGGAGGCCCGGATGCCGCTCCGGAAATGACGGCAGAAATGAATGGTGCACTTCCGGGTGAAGTCCCCTCCGGGATGACAGGCGCCGCCGGAACCGAGGGGAGCGGCGATGAGATGATCGTCGGCACGCCGGATGCCGGATCCACCCAGTCTGCCAGCAGCACGGCCAATTCCTCCAACTATGGTTCCTATGAGGAAATGC
Source organism: Christensenella sp. UBA4263 (assembly GCA_002395225.1). GTDB lineage: Bacteria > Bacillota > Clostridia > Christensenellales > Aristaeellaceae > Ventricola. The sequence continues at coordinate 33,847 of DGWH01000131.1, read as the reverse complement.
TGGCGGCCTATCAGGCAGATATTGAAGAGATCCGGGCAGGCGATGCGTATGGCCGGAACCTGGTGGATCTGTATAACCCGCTGAACTACATCGGAGCAGAGGGGACGGAAACCCCGGTCTGGGCGAGGATTGTCTGCGGCGCGGCAGAGGGCGACATTGCCATGTTCAACTCCCTGAATATGGAGATTGCCTGGCTGAATCACGGAACGGATGCGGTCACTGAATGGCAGTGGGACGGCGGACATGTGCCCAGTGAAACCCTTGGCAATTCGCTGGCCCTTTATGTGGATCAGATGTTTGGCCGGTATGTGGACGGCGCTGCCGCGGTTGAAAAAGCAGCGGCAGTAAAACAGACGGCGAATGGCACCTCCGAATCTGCCTCCGGAACGGATTTGAGCAGCTGGGTCACCCGTGGGGAGGATGGAACGGTTTCCTTCACGCTGTCGGATGTCATGCGCAATTATCGTACGAAAGGTGCCAGCAAGGCGACACCGGCCTTTGATATCATTGACTACGGCCAGGAGGATTATGTGTTTGGCTCTGCTTCAAAGGATGCCCGTCACTGGAGCGTATGGGTGCTGCGTGCACTGGAGGAGAACAAAGAAACACTGGAACCGCTGTTTAAATAATGTGGGGGATCATCTGATTCAGGAAACACATCAGCTGATTCCCAGAGCGCAGATTCCACGAATCATTATGAACGGTCCGGCGTTTGTTTCGGCACAGATGCTTGTTTGCGCTCTTCCTGCGGATGGTACCGATGGGGAAGCCTTCCGGGAATGGAAAATGAAACTGACGTTTTGCTAAAGATGCCGGCGAATGCACAGCCTGGAAAAATGTTTAAGGGTTCTGCGGGGCAGATTGTGAATTGAGACTCTCGGATGGTTCATCAGGAAGAAGTAACAGGAGTTATAAAGCGTCTCTTCTTAACAGAGGAGACGCTTTTTTCTCTGGTGTGGATTGTGCTTGAAGGAAGAAGCACATGAAAGGGCAGGCGGGGATTCAGGTAAATGGGA
>DGWH01000131.1:0-32751 GCA_002395225.1 Christensenella sp. UBA4263 | reverse complement strand
ATAAGAATGGCCGGATGGATACCTGTCGGATTCTGAAGGGGAAAACCCTCTCGGGTTTGGCGGTTTATTTTGCTTTTCGAGGGGATAAAAAAAGCACCGGTGTATGCTTTGGAAGGGTACATGTCGACCCTGGATCGCCGCCTGTCGGCCCCCTGGTGCACCTGGTCCTCTGAACGGGCAGATACCGCCATGCTCTGGGTTCGGGATCCGGCTATTTCCGTCCTGGAGAAGACGCGAAGTCCGAGTTTGTGGAAGCTGATCTTGAACAAGCGGCTCAGGTGCTGCCATGGTGGTTTTCAGGGAGCTTCCTGCCGCCGCCCTGGCAGATGGAAACGGGGCTGCATGCGGCTTTCCGGATCCCCCTGATGACCTGAATCCGGGCACTGTGGTCGGGCTGTTTCATATCCCGCCTGACTTCCTCCGGAAATTCGATGGTCCGGTTCATTCGATCTGCTGAATGCGGCATGATTCAGATGATTTGGTGAATAAAGCCTTTGCGGGTTCAAATAAAGTGCTGATTAATCATTCTGCTTATTGACAGCTTCCTTTTTTCACTTCATAATGCAGAATGCCAATCACAAACAGAAAACGGATTTCCTCTTTTCAGATCGACGAGGATCTTTTGCCGGAGCGATGTTGTTCTGACTCCGAACTGTCAAACTGTTACGCAGCGACAGTTAAGTCAGATCCAGGTCTCATGCAATGCTGCTCCGGCGAAAGACCAGCATAGAGGCCCATAAAAGAGGAAAGCCAGAAGTTTGCTGATTGAAAGGATTGATATCTAAAAAGGAGATTCAACATGGAACAAAAACGCAACGTTGTCCGACTTGCTGAACCTGTCAAAAGCGGGCTGCAGCGAATTCTGTTCAGCCGTATCCCGGTGATCGTCCTTCTCCTGCTTGTTCAGGTGATGATGATGCTCTCCATCTATTCCTGGTTAAGCAAATTTTTCCCACACTTTGCCGTTATGCAGTGGATCTTTACGTTTGTTATGATCATTTACCTGTTCAACAGCCGGATGGATTCCTCGGCAAAGCTCACCTGGATGTGGATCATTTCCCTTGCGCCGATTCCGGGCACGCTGTTCCTGGCCTTTACCCAGAACAACTGGGGAAACAGGAAAAACAAGGAACGGGTACAGACAATCATCCGTTCCACTCAAAATGAACTGCAGCAAAAGAGCGAAGTTCTGGAGACGCTGGCCAAAGACCAGTCAGGAACAGATGATCTTGCCCGTTATCTGAAACGGAGCGGCTGTTTCCCGGTGTACGCAGGGACAGAGGTGGACTTTTTCCCGCTGGGTGAGAATAAGTTTGCCGCCATGCTGGAGGAACTGGAGAAGGCGGAACACTTTATCTACATGGAGTATTTCATCGTTGCAGAAGGCGAGATGTGGGGACAGATTCTGGATATCCTGATCCGTAAAGCACAGGCCGGTGTCGATGTGCGTGTCATGTACGACGGAACCAGCGGGCTTACACTGCTGCCGGATAATTACTGTGAGCTGCTGGCGGCAAAAGGAATCAAGGCCAAGGTTTTCTCCCCACTGATTCCGGTCGTGTCCTCTCACTATAATTATCGGGATCACCGGAAGATTCTGGTGATTGACGGTCAGGTTGCCTTTAACGGCGGCGTCAATCTGTCGGATGAATATATCAACATTAACTCGCCTTTCGGACACTGGAAGGATACGGCGGTAAGGCTTCGCGGACCTGCCGTCCAGAGCTTTACGCTCATGTTCCTGCAGATGTGGAATCTGGATGAGAAAAATCCGGACTTTTCGGCCTGCCATGTGCCGGTCAGTGAAAAGCCGGCAGCCGGTTATGTGATTCCCTTTGGGGACTGCCCGCTGGATGAGGACAAGGTGGGTGAGACCGTCTATATGGATATCCTGAACCGGGCAACGGATTATGTGCACATCATGACGCCGTACCTGATTCTGGATGGTGAACTGGAAACGGCCCTCAAATACGCGGCGCAGCGCGGCGTGGATGTGAAGCTCATTCTGCCGGGAATCCCGGATAAAAAGGCCATCTACGCCCTGGCAAAAACACACTATTCGGCGCTGACGGATGCCGGTGTCAAGCTGTATGAATATACGCCCGGATTCGTTCATGCAAAAGTGTTTGTCAGCGATGACAGGAAGGCTGTTGTCGGCACAATTAATCTGGACTATCGCAGCCTGTACCATCATTACGAGTGTGGAACCTATCTGTATGAGACGGACTGTGTCGCGGATGTGGAGCGGGATTTCCAGAATACCCTTTCCAAATGTCGCGCGGTGACAAAGGAAACCATCCGCAACGAAAAGCTTTCCACTAAGATCACCGGACACATTCTGAAATTTGTGGCGCCGCTGCTGTAATCAGGAACGGCGAGACGGCGGGGGACTTCCGCCTGAACCCCGGCGGGTTTTGGACTGAAGAGGAGATAAAGCGATGGACGATTCATGGTCTCCGGAGACTGTGCATGATGTGTCTGGCCTTGCAAAGGGGCCGGATGCAGAATTGGAACGGAAAATTGAACTCTGGAAACAGGAGCTCCTTGATACCGGCAAGCGCAACAAGATGATCAACTTCAGGGAAACCAAACGCTCGACGCTGCAGATCCTGGAGCCGGAGATGACGGAGCTGTTCAACCGGCTGGCGTTTTCAGGCAGGCCGCTGACGTTCCAGAAACCGGTCAGCAAGGATACGGATTTCCGCACGTATGCCATGATTGCGCTCATGGAGACGCTCTCGTATCCGCTGGATGTGCTGGTGGGCGATATCAAAACCGCCGGGACGGTCATCGAGCGGGAAAAGACCCTGAAGAATCTCCGGGCAAAGGCAAAACTGGCGCAGGAAGAGCAGGGCACCAACATCCTCTATGTCTGTTTCGGGTTCATCTGCTGGCGCGAGCAGAACCGGGAGAGTTCACCCTGGCTTAAGGCGCCGCTGCTCATGATGCCCGTGACGCTGGGGCGCAAGTCCTTCAGTTCCCCGTATACCCTGAGCCACAATGAAGATGAAATTGAAGTCAATCCCACGCTGAGCTACCTGTTTAACGCGCTGTATCACATCGAGCTTCCGCCCTTTGACCTGAAGAACCGGAAATCCATTGAGGAGTACCTGGCCAGGGTGGAGGAGATGGCGGACCGGCACGGCTGGAGGATTGTCCGTGAGGTTAGCCTCGGACTGTTTTCCTTCCTGAAGATCAGCATGTACCATGACCTCAACGACAACCAGGAACGGATCCTCCGCCACCCGGTGCTGAGGGCTATGGCCGGTGACCGGGAGGCCCTGGCGGATCTCCCGGCCGGGGCGGACCAGGTCGATTTCGACGCGCTGCGGCCGGAAAACGGATTTGAAATTGTCGACTCGGATTCCAGTCAGAAAGAGGCGATTCTTCTTTCCAAACGGGGAGCCAGTTTCGTCATGCAGGGCCCGCCGGGAACAGGCAAAAGCCAGACCATTACCAATATCATTGCCGAGGCATTAGCGGACGGGAAAAAGGTGCTGTTTGTTTCGGAGAAAGCGGCGGCGCTTGAAGTGGTACTGAGACGCCTCAGTGAGGCGGGACTGGATGATTTCTGCCTTTCCCTGCATGACTATAAGGCCAATAAGAAGGAAATCATCGACCTCATCGGGGCAAACCTGAATCTCGAAGAGGAATACACGGACCGTTCTGACCTGAGTGAACTGGCAGAACTGTTCTATGACCGTGCGTTCCTCAATGAATATGCGGATGAACTGCATAAGCCCATTGAGCCGCTGGGGCAGAGCGTGTACAGCGTTTTCGGCCGGCTCGCGAACCTCCCGAAGGTCCCCTGGCTGAACGCCTCGGTGGAACAGCCGGAGGAGATCACCAAAGAGCAGTTTACCGTCCTCCTTACCTGTGTCGCGGCCTTTGAAAAGGCACTGAGGGACATGGGCGGACGGCTGAGTGAAAATCCCTGGTTCAGGACCAAAGCGGTCAGTTCCGGGCAGGATTATAAAATGGAGCTGCAGCGTGAGACGGAAGGGCTTTCCGGGGCACTGCGGCAGATACAGACCATAACCCGCCTAATGGCCGCGCGGCTTGGGATGGAGGAAACGAACAGCTTTGCCGCGGCACGCAGATGGGTCACCATCGCCGACATTCTTTGCACAAAGCCGCCCCGGATCTGCAGCGGCTGGTTTGCAAATGCGTCGGCCAGAGGCCGGGAAATGGCTGCTCAGGCCCGGCAGCATGCCGCACAGGCTCGCCAGTGTCGGCATGCGGTTCTGTCAGGCTGGGCGGAATCGGTGCTTGAGATGGATCCCGACCTTGTCCGGGCGCAGTTGGGTGCAAATGGTTCCTGGATGGACCATGCCGGAGGGAATGAATCCGCTGAGAAATGTCTGGCGGACCAGAGAGCCATGGCGGAAAGCCTTCGCCGGCGGCTGGAAGAGACCGTATCCGCCGGCCGTGAGGGACAGCGCCTGATCTGCTGTCCGTTTCCGGATACCCTGGCCGGTGTCCGGCAGCTCAGACGGGTGCTGGACCGGATCGGCCAGACGCCGTTCCTTGAGGCGTCCTGGCTGGATGCCCGGGGCAATGCGGACAGTCCGCTACTGGATGAGGCGGTCCGGCATCGCGCCGCGGTTCGTGCCCTGTCCGGGGAAATTCTGCGGGACTGGGAACCCTCGGCACTCACGCTGGATGCGGAGGGGATGCTGGGACGGTTCAAGACGGAGTATGTGGGACTGTTCCATTTCCTTAATGCCGGTTACCGGCAGGATATGAAGACGCTCCGTCTGCATTTAAAGGCAGTCGGCGGGCGCCTGGATGATTCTGTGGCGGTTTTGTTTCTGCAGAAACTGAGGGAGCTGAAGGCGGAAAAGGCCTGGTTTGCGGAGCATGCAGGGGAACTTACGGTTTTGGCCGGCCGTCAGTATCGGGGCGAGGAAACGGACTGGGTTCAGATCCGCGAAAGCAGAACCCGGGCAATTGAAATCGCCCGGGCCTGTGCGGCGGCGAACATGCCGGAGGAAACTGTTTCCACCATTCTGAATGTGGCCAACAGCCTGCAGCTCACGGGGGAGGCCTGCCGGTTGGCCGGGCAGCTCTCGGAGGAACATCTTACCCGGCTCAGGGAGGAAATCAGGGGGTGCTCCTTCATCCGGGAACTGTCCGAGGACAGGTCGATTTCGCAGGATATTTTGCCGCAGATCAAGGCATTTCTCGACAACTGTGATACGCAGGCCCGGGCGGTGGCCGAACTGGCGGCGGCCCGAAAGAGCGCGGACCTGCTGGTTGATGACTTGCGCACCCTTCTTTCCAATCTGTCCGCGATACAGGATGAACAGCGATGGTTTGCGGATCAGGAACTTGTCCTCCGGGAACTGTTCATGGACATGTATCAGGGCCCGGAGAGCAACTGGGAGGGGATTCTGCTGGGGCTTTCCACGGCGGAGCGCCTCTCGGCGCTCATGGGTGGTTCCGTGCCGGATCCGCTCATTCAGATGGCCTGTGAACCGGTTGGAGAGGACTTTCAGCGCGAGGTATCGGCGCTTTCCGCGCTGGTGGCGGAGACGGAGCCGAAGCTTGCGTATTTTTCCGCCCAGTTCCGGGAGACGGACTTTGAACAGCAGGACCTGGGTGAGGTTGCAGATCGCTATGAGGCCTGCATGAATGGGTTCGGTGAACTCAACAAATGGCTTGACTATGTGGAAACGCGGGCGGAATGTGACCATCTGGGGCTGTCCGAATTTACCGCCCGGATTGCCGAACTGGATAACACGGTCGGGCAGGTGCAGGCGGCCTTTGAGAAAGGATTTTATACCGGCTGGCTCAGAGGACAGCTGAATCATGTGCCTGCCGTGCAGAGCTTCCGCCGGCGGGTGCACGAGCAGCGGCGGGAGCGGTTTGTTGAACTGGATGTCCGGCAGTTTGACATTGCGCGAAAGCGCATCCGGGAAAAGATCATCCGGACCTATCCGGACCTGAACTGGGTCAAAAAAGCCGGATCCGAGCTGGGGATTCTGCGGCATGAGATGGAAAAGAAGCGGCGCATTATGCCCCTTCGCAAGCTCTTCCGGAGCATTCCGGGACTGCTGCTGACCCTCAAGCCCTGCCTGATGATGTCCCCGCTGTCCGTGGCGTATTTCCTGGATGCCGGACTGTATCAGTTTGATATGGTCATCTTCGATGAGGCTTCCCAGATCTTCCCGCAGGACGCCATCGGGGCCATTTTCAGGGCGAAGCAGGTCATCATTGCCGGGGACACCCGGCAGCTGCCGCCCACCAATTTCTTTGCGGCCAATACCAGCAACAGCAGCGACAGTTATGACGGGGATGAGGAAGCGGAGGAAATGTTCGACTCCATCCTGGAAGAGACGGCGAATATTCTCCCGAACCGGACACTGCTGTGGCATTACAGGAGCCGGCATGAGCACCTGATCGCCTTTTCGAACCAGGAGATCTACCATAATGAGCTCATCACCTTCCCCAGCAGCAATGAAAACGAACCGGACACAGGCGTTGAATTTGTCTATGTGGAAGAGGGCGTGTATGATCCCGCGCCCAAAAACGTGAATATCCCCGAGGCGCAGCGGATTGTCGCGCTGGTAAAAGAACACATTGAGAAGCATCCGGACCGGTCCCTGGGCGTGATCGCGTTCAGCGAGAAACAGCAGCAGGCCATTGACCTGGAGATCCAGCGGTTCCGGGAAACGCATCCCGAATATGAGGCGTTCTTTGCCGAGGGACGGGCGGATGAGTTCTTTGTCAAGAATCTTGAAAATGTCCAGGGAGATGAACGGGACACCATCTTTTTCAGCATCGGGTATGCCCGGACGAAAGAACAGAAGGCCAATGGAAAACCGATGGCCATGCGCTTCGGCCCGCTGGGCATGGCCGGCGGCGAACGGCGGCTCAACGTTGCCATTACCCGGGCGAAAATCAATGTGAAACTGGTCAGCTCCATTCTGCCCTCGGACATGGATCTGTCCAGAACAGAATCCGCGGGCGTCCGGATGCTCCGTTCCTACATCGAGTTTGCGATGAACGGGGAGGCGACGCTGGCCAAGGCACAGAGAAACGTCCGAACGGATGAGTTCGCGGATGCGGTTGCGCAGTTTATCCGGGATCAGGGATTTGAGGTCCGGCAGTATGTCGGCTGTTCCGGGTATAAGATCGATATTGCCGTTCGGCATCCGTCGAAGCTGGTGGAGCAGTATGTCGCCGGAATTGAGTGCGACGGGTATTCCTATGTCTCGGCCAGAACGGCGAGGGACCGGGACCGGCTCAGAAGCGTGGTTCTGACCAACATGGGCTGGAACCTTTACCGGGTCTGGTCAGCGGAATGGGTGAAAAATCCGGAGGTAGAGGGCGAGAAACTGATCGCCTTCCTGCGCAATGCGGTCCGGGCCTGTGATGAAAAGGTCAGGCTCCTGGAGGAACAGAAGCGGAGCGAAGAGACCGGCCGGGCAGATCCGGAAGAGGAAAAAGCGCTGCCTATTGCTCAGGAAGAGGCGCCTGAATCAGACAGGGCGGAAGCCGCGGAGGAAGACGGGCAGCACATCCGGAGGAAAGAGGCAGAGCAGAAACCTGAACCCATAAAGGCTAAAGCTGCGGAGGAGGAAGACAGGCAGTCTATCCGGATGGAAGAAGGGCCCAAAGAGGCTGAACCTGAAAAAGCGGACATTGCACGGAAAACGGAAGAGACCGGAGAAAGAGAGGAAAGTGAGGATCCCCTCATCCGGGCGCTTCACAAAGCAGGCCTGAGGACGATTGACAACCGCGCGGCCTCCTCGATTCTGTGGGTCCTGTATGCGCCTGAAAAGAAGGACGCTTTCGAGAAAATCGCTGCTGAATACAATGTTTCCGGGAAGCTTGAAAAGCGCGGTGCCATTGCGACAAACAATGTTCCGGCCTGGCGCATCATGGTTAAATAAAATAAGGAGAACAGACATGGCGGATGAAAAACAGGAACTGAAATTTGAAATTATCAACCACATCGGTGTCATTTCAACATCCGCAAATGGATGGAATTTTGAACTGAACCGGGTCAGCTGGTACGGGAATGAACCAAAGTACGATGTGCGTTCCTGGTCTGCGGATCATACAAAGATGGGAAAAGGGATCACGCTGACAGAGGATGAGCTGATTGCTCTGGCGGATCTGCTGAACAAAGAAGTGGCTTTTCTCAGGGAAGAATGATGCGTTTCCGGACGCTGCATTAGTCGAGGTGAAACATGGCAGAGCATACAGTTATCAATCCGGCCATTCAGCCGTCTTCGGTTACGGTGATTAATCGGGAGATCGCAGAGGCGGGGAGCGGGCCTGAGACGGACAGCAGTGTCACTATTTCAGAGGGCACGATCATCTGTGACAGGTACAGGGTCATCAAGCAGATGGAAGTGTCATCCGGCGAAGCGGACCTGTATCTTTGCACGGATGGGGCGGAGCAGTTTGTGGCAAAAGTCTATAAACGGCAGTTTGCCATTAAGCAGGAGGTCATAGATGCCCTGCTGACGATTGATTCCCCTTACGTTGCACGTCTGTATCAGGCCGGCACATGGAACGGCTTTCCGGTGGAAATTCTCCCCTTTTATGAAAACGGCAGTCTGCAGGGGAAGACCTTCACCGAGGAGGAACTGATTGAACGGATTATTCCGAATATCAACGAAGGCCTCCATGTGCTGCATGAGGCCGGGATTATTCACAAGGATCTGAAGCCCTCCAACATCATGCTGAACAATGATGGGAAAACGGTGGCCATCACTGACTTTGGGATCAGCTCCATGATCGATAAGGACAGCACGGTGTTGGTGACCAAGACCGGGATGTCTCCGGAATATTCCGCACCGGAAACCTTCAAGAACCTGTTCCTGAGGGAATCGGATTACTACTCGTTTGGAATCACGCTGATTGAGCTGTTCTGCGGTTCTCCGCCCTATGCCAATCTTCAGCCGGAGGAGATTGAACAGTATGTTTCCATTCAGCGGGTGCCGTGTCCGGAAAACATGTCGCCGCGTCTGCAGGATTTCATCTCAGCTCTGACCTATTATGACATCACCAACCGCAATGACAAAAACAATCCGAACAGGAGATGGACGTATGAGGAGGTCAGAAAGTGGCTGGATGGCGAGCCTCTTGTGATCCCCGGTGAGGGAACCGGAAACGTGGAAAAAACGATGCCCCCTTTCCGGTTCATGGGGGAGGAATATACGGATCCGGCATTGCTGGTTACGGCCTTTGCAGAAAACTGGAATGAAGGGAAAAAGCTGCTGTTCAGAGGGATGGTGACCAATCATTTCAGGACCTGGAATCCGAAACTGGCCGACATGTGCCAGGAGGCAGAGGAGCAGGCCGGAAGGGAAAACGGGAAGGACGATGTCATTTTCTGGCGGCTCCTGTACCGGCTCAGTCCGGAGCTTAAAGGGTTCTGCTGGAAAGGACAGATATTTGAGAGCCTTCCCGCCTTTGGCCGGGACGTGCTGGAAAGACTCTGGAAGAAGGACAAGTCACAGTTTTCCTATTATTCCGGCATCCTTTCGGAAAAGGTACTTTCCCAATATGTCAGCATAGCGGCGCCTGAAAATGAAAAGCTCAAAAAAGCAGCTGAGGCCATTGAGGATTCCTATGAACTTGAGCGGATCAATGGAACGGATATGCGCCGAACCTATTATCTCATGGCGTATACCCTTTCCGGGCAGAAGCTTCTGCTGCTGGATGGGGAACAGATTCGTACATGTGATGAACTGGCTGAGTACATGCGGCGGACGCTGGCGGAATCCTTTGGAAAGTTTGAACAGCTGTGTCACCGGCTGGTGGATTATGAAGGGAATCTTGATCTCCAGCTCGAAACCTGGCTGATGGCCATAGGGAAACAGGATCAGCTTGAGACATGGCGCGCTTCCCTGGCTGAGTAAAGGCCCTGTCGCGCAGCGACAGTCCGCAGACTTTCGGGCAGTACAAAGATGCTTCGGCATATGATCGAAGTTCGGTTTGCGGCAAACTGGCCCTGTCGCGCAGCAACAGGGGCGTAAAGAAGAAAGCCCTCCGGTGAATGAAAAGTATAGGAGGCCAGGACATGAGTGGCCCTAAAATATCGGTGTATTCCCTGACGGGACGCGCCCGCGAGATTGTGTTCGGACAGATGAGATGTGAGCAGCAGTCCCTTGTCTGCGCCGCCCGGATACAGGAAATCATTCGTTCCTATTCCGGTATTTCGGAACGAATGATCCGGAATATCCAGCTGCTGATGAAACGGACCTCGAAGGGATCAGGGCAGGTTGAAAAGCTTAAACAGCTTCAGACAGAGGCCGAAGCCGAGCTGGCAATAATCCGGCGGGAACTGCAGGCACGGCCTGCCAGGCTGTCTCCGAAATACTGGATTACAGAAGAGGCGTACAGGGAAAAGCAGGAAGAACTGAAACACTTTCAGGCGCTGCGGCAACGAGCGGAAACACTGAAAGCAAAACTGGATGCAGCATTTGAGCAGGACCGGATGAACATTGCCGGAATACAGGCCAGTATCCTCCGGGAACTGTCAGATCCGGATGCCGGAAAGGCAGAGGAAGGACGCTGGCAGAATAAAAATGCAGATGACATCCGGAAACGGCAGGCCGCGATTCTTGAAGACCTGAACGGTGTCTATTCCTTTGAACTGGAGAGCAAACGACCGGACACAGGTTTTCAGGAGAAGAAGGAAGCTGTGCAGAAAGAACTGGCCCAATTGCAGAAGGACGATTCCTTGCCGGAAAGCCTGAACAGGGAGATACGGCAGGCCAAGGAGGCCCTGCAGAAAATTGAATCAATGCCATACCTGAGGACATTTCATTCCATTACGGTCAAGGGCCTTTTCCGAAAGGCGGAGGTCTGCAGAGAGGCAGAGGAGCAGAAAAGGCGCGGGTATGCGGAACTTGTGGCGCGGTACGAGGCGTTGTGTACCATGGCCGGGGAGACGGCGAGACCACTTCCGTATTCCGAAACGGCAGAGAAGACGATCCGTGAGGAAACAGAACGTCTTGAAAGCCAGATTGTCCGTCAGCAGGAGCAGGAATATATCAGCGACTGCATTGATGAGGTAATGTCTGAGATGGGCTATGACCTGATCGGCGCCCGGGAGGTCTGCAAAAAAAGCGGGAAGCGCTTTCGGAATGAATTGTACACGTTCAATGAGGGAACGGCGGTCAATGTGACGTTCTCGCAGGATGGACAGATTGCAATGGAACTCGGAGGCCTGGCAAGAGAGGATCGTACTCCGACGTCGGAGGAAACGGAACAATTAACGCGGGATATGGAACAATTCTGCGGAGCGTTTGAAGAGTTTGAACGCAGAATGCGTTCCCGGGGAATTACGGTGGGTGACCGAATTGCCCTTTCCCCGCCGGATCCGCAATTCGCCAGCATCATCAATGTGAATGATTACGACATTGAAAAGGCTGACCGTGTTTCGGTCATGCATGGAGAGAAACGGCGCAAACAGGCGGCTAAACAGGCCCTGTCGCGCAGCGACAGTGTGTAGAATTCAGGTCACTGATAAAACGGCTCAGGCAATGAGAACTGAAAATGGAGGAACCACAAATGAATTACGCGGAGGAATCCCTGCGGCTGCATGAAGAATGGAAGGGAAAGATTGAAGTTGTTTCCCGTGTTTCTGTGAAAAACAAGGAAGATCTGTCCCTGGCTTATACGCCCGGCGTGGCTCAGCCCTGTCTTGAAATCCAGAAGGATTACGACAAATCGTTTACACTGACCAGGCGGAGCAATCTGGTGGCGGTTATCACCGACGGAACGGCGGTGCTGGGACTGGGGGATATCGGTCCGGAGGCCGGCATGCCGGTCATGGAGGGCAAGTGTGCCCTGTTCAAGGCTTTTGGTGATGTGGATGCGTTTCCGATCTGTGTCCGCAGCAAGGATGTGGATGAAATTGTCCGGACCGTTTACCTGATTTCCGGCAGCTTTGGGGGAATCAACCTGGAAGATATTGCAGCCCCGCGCTGCTTTGAGATTGAGCGGAAACTGAAGGAAATCTGCGATATTCCGATTTTTCATGATGATCAGCACGGGACGGCCATCGTCGTGGGGGCGGCTCTGATCAATGCGCTGCGCGTCGTCGGGAAAACGATCGGGGAGGCGAAGGTGGTAATCAATGGCGCCGGAAGTGCGGGAATTGCCATTGGCCGTCATATTATGGATCTGGGCGTGAAGCACCTGAAGATGGTGGACCGGAACGGCATTTTATGCGAAGGTGTGGAGATGAATTCCGTCCAGGCGGAAATGGCCGCCATAACCAATCCGGAAAAGTTCTCCGGGAAACTGGCGGATGCACTGAAAGGGGCAGATGTCTTTATCGGCGTCAGTGCGCCGCATGTTGTGACCAGGGAAATGATTGGCTCCATGGCGCCCGGTGCCATTGTGTTCCCCATGGCAAATCCGACACCTGAGATTGAGCCGGATGTTGCACTGGAAGCGGGGGCAGCCGTTGTTGGAACGGGGAGAAGCGATCATCCCAATCAGATCAACAATGTGCTGGTATTCCCGGGACTGTTCCGCGGGGCACTGGATGTCCGGGCCAGGGATATCAATCAGCCCATGAAGCTGGCCGCCTCCTACGCACTGGCAAACCTGGTGTCAGAGGAGGAACTGAATGACAAGTACATTCTGCCGGCTGCATTCGATCCGCGGGTAGGACCGGCAGTGGCCAAGGCTGTGGCACAGGCTGCCAAGGACAGCGGGGTTGCCCGAATCTGACCGGGCTCCTCTGATTTTGGCTCAGACAAAGATGCACAGGCAATTGAAGTGAGGCGGTGCAGTTGAAATGCGTGATGATGCACCGAAACAGACGTGTTGTCCAGCTTGAACCGGAAGAATCCTCTGGAATCATTTCAAAAACGGACAGACAGAAGATCAGCCATTTTGCCAGAGGCAGAATGGCTTTTTATTTGGGAGCATCTCTTCTGTTTTTGCCTGATATGTGAACTGGTCAATCAATCTTCGTAGTATTGTTTCACATATTTGTTGAATCCAGATGCACTTGGTATAATCAACTCTAACGTCCAAAGGCTTCTTCGGTTCACAAGAGCGGAGTTCTGGAATGGTAAAGTGTTGGTCTGGATTTTCCAGAGAGAGAATTGATGCTTCGGGAAGCCGGAAACGGGAAGATGTCTGAATCCCCTGTTGGATGAAGTCGGTTTCCTTTACCAGGCTGCCTGTCCATAGGAATCATCGCCCACAACGTCCTCAAGCTTAATCTATTCGCAGAGTTCGGCTGCCAGCCACTATTTCGGACTGGGTTGAAATCCCCAGATAGAAATGATCTGATCCAGAGCGGATGCAGGTCATGAGTATCATTTTTAATAAAAAAGCTCACCACACCACCAAACCTTTCAGTATGGGGAGTGGAGAGCAACTAATGCAGATTATTTGTCCAGCACTTTTTGAGCCCAATCAACGAAAAAATCCATCTTCTCTATCGCTTTTTTTGTTTTGTAATCATCAATCTGCAGTTGGTTCGGGTATCTAACATCTACGCTGTAATTGGAAAGTTCATCACCCCAGTCCATCATTTCTTCAGTAATCTGCATTCCCTTTTCTTTTGGGAGAATGTTTTTAATTTGGTTTAGCAAAAACCCTATGTTATGAACTTTTGAGAGCCCTCCCTGACTTCCTAAATTCACAATAACTGCTTTAACTGATTTTTCTGCAGCTTGTGAGCAATGGTAACAGATGATTTCTAATTTCTTTGGGTGAAAATTACCTTCGTTTAGGTAATGTGCAACATCATAATCATCACGGGCATATGACAGCCAATGCTTCGATTCTTCTTGCCGTACTTTTCTTTTTTCGGCTTCGACATTCGCAGTTTCATTATCGCTCATACTGGCACTCTCCCTACTGGTGAACTGATTGATCATACAGAAGCTTGCCCTTTCGGAAAACCTCTCCCTCAACAAAAAGTGAATCCATTGAGGGTCCATACTTTTCAAACCTTGAATTAGTTCCTACAATGATATCTACAGGACGATTCTGGACATAACGAATTGCCTTTCGTGCCCTATTTCTGGTCTCCCATGTGTCTGACTCATCGTTAACAACTATGTAAAAATCATAATCGCTGTCTTCATTGTAAGATCCTTCGGCAAAAGAGCCAAATAGGAAAACTTTGAGCGGCGAGAGCTGCTCAACAAAACAATGTGTGATTTGCTCAATGTTTCTAGCAGACTCTTTGTCTTTTACCTGATCCAAACCTGTCATCTTTGAGTCCTCCTTAGCTTTGATCATTTGCCTAGGCCTCTTATCAGCGGCCTGGGTTTTACAAACTGCCGCTGCGCGACAAGACTGCTTCTTTCGCAGACTAATCAATAGATTTACTGACTCACCTTATACACATTCTAAGTCCAGCTTTCTGAAATGTCAACAAACAAAGCATTTCCAAATCTTGTTTCCAGATCCTGGATGGCTGTGTGAACGGGTTAGGAATTGTTCTCATACTTGTTGAATCCAGAAGGCCTTGGTATAATCAACTGGTAAGAGATGCAAGATAAGTATGAGATTCATGAAGCGACTGAAATATGGCTTCAATTTTAGGGTCAGTGAAAGCTGAATTTTAGCGCCTGAAGCGACTGGTCACCGTCCTTTATAAGACCTGTACGGGCTCTGATTTATGCAGACGACAGTTTAATTATTTTCTGCTATTATTTCTATCTGCCGAATTTAGTAGAAATTATTCTCGGAATGATGTATACTCCGGGACAAGGAGGTGATGAATGTGATCGCGCTCGAAGCAAATCAGAAATACTACACGACCAGTGAACTGAAGAACATGGGGTATTCCTATTACAAAATTGGCCAGATGGAAGAAAACGGTCAGCTGCACCGCATCAACCGGACCACATACGAGAATCTCTCCTATAAAGGCGATGAAAATGATTTCATCAACGCCGCTGCGTATATTCCGGACGGTGTGATCTGCCTGATGAGTGCCGCCCGCTATTATGAGCTTACTAATTTCCTTCCCGATGTTATCGATGTTGCGATCGACCGGAAGAAAAAAGTCAGTACTCTTCCTGACTGGCCGGAAATCAAGATATTCTATTTTGATCCTTCCCGTATGGAAACCGGTGTTGTACAGATCATGGAAGGTGGCAATTCATTCCGGATCTTTGACATTGAAAAGACCGTTGTTGATATCATCTACTACCGCAATAAAATCGGTATTGAAGAAACATCTGAGGTTCTGCGCAACTACCTGAAAAGGAAAGACAGGCAGATCGACCGACTCTATACCTATGCCAAAATGCTGCGGTGCGAAGCTATTGTAAGAACTTATCTGGAGGTGCTTGTTTCATGAATGCAGAATCCGTAAAGGCAAGACTGAAGAATTTCGCTGTCAGCTCCGGCTGCACGTTCTAGGATGCTCTTGTCTATTACGGACTTGAGCGGACGATCTACCGTCTCTCGGTATCACCGTATGCCAGCCATTTTGTTCTGAAAGGCGGCATCTTTCTGTATGCCATCTTCGACAGAAAGTATGAGCGGGCCACGACAGATGTTGACCTGCTGGCCAGACGAATCTCAAACAGCGCTGAGGAAATGAAAGATGTCTTCCGTAATATCTTTGCCCAGGACACCGATGACACTCTTGTTTTCGACCATGCTTCCATTACAGCGGAAGATATCACCGAATTCAAAGAGTATCATGGACTGCATATCTCAGCGGTCGCATATCTTGACCGGACCAGAATTCCAATCGGGATTGATATCGGATTCGGTGATGTGATTTATCCGGATGCCGTAGAGATGGAATTCCCCGTGATTCTGGATATGGAAGCTCCAAAGGTGAATCGCGGCTGTTGCCTGTATTCCTGCTGAACTGTCCAGGCTCCCTGTCATGGTTGTTGAGCTGAAAGGAAACAAAGCAGCAGGAGGGACGATTGCACAGATAAAAGAGAAGCAATACCCGGCAAAACTGAAACCCTATGCAGGGCAACTCTTCCTGGTTGGAATGAACTATGACGAAAAGACGGGTCGATTCGACTGTCTGATTGAAAAAGAATGAATGCGCTTCAACACTCTCCTATCCCTGCCCGGGACAGAATTCCGGGGCAGGGATAGGAGAGCGTTATTGTCTTGTCGGGCACTTTTCTTTAGGGAAGATGATCAGACGGAGATTCAACGGGCAGGTATGGAAAAAGATACCAGGTATCATGAAAAATCGTACTTGTCTCGTTGCTGACAAGGTCGTATAATTGTACCGGTTCAAGAAAATGACCTTCATTCAAGGACTGTTCCTGCCATGGACGGTTGTTAAAACTGAGCCGGAACAAAGTTACATAGGCCAAAGATCAACATTGAGAAACAAAATAAGGAGGAGATTAACGATGACCAATGCTGAAAAAGTACACGAGTTTCTGAACAAGGCACAGACGTTCTATTTTCTGACGACAGACGGAGATCAGCCGAAAGGCCGTCCCTTTGGTTTTCAGATGTTGGTGGATGACACCTTGTATTTTGGCTGCGGAACCTTTAAAAACGTCTATAAGCAGCTGACAGCCAATCCCAAGGTTGAAGTGCTGGCGGTTTGCGGCGGAGAGTTCATGCGTTACGATGGGACGGTCAGGATCGTCAAAGATGCGGCGCTGCTTGAAAAAGTACGTGAGGCAATGCCGCAGATTATGGCGCTTTACGATAAGAACGGCTGGGAAATGGGCCTGTTCTGCCTGGAAAACGGTCATGCGGAGATCCGGGGCATGATGGACCTGAAGGAAGAATTTGACGTCTGATGAGCACCCAGTCAACGATGGAGGAGCGCTTTGGCAAATGTCCATATGCCACGGCGCAGAGCCTGATTTCCGGGAAATGGGCCGTCCTGATCCTGCTCTATCTGGAAGAGGGCCCGATCCGGTTTAATGAACTGCTGAGAAAGATGCCGAAAATGACGCATGCGACACTGTCCGTTCAGCTGAAGTCGCTTGAGGAGAATGGGCTGGTCCGGCGGGTTCAGTATGAGGACATTCCGCCGCGGGTTGAATATTCCCTTACGGACATTGGACGAAAGTTTCATCCTGTTGTTGAGGCAATGGAAGTCTGGGGAAAGGAATATATCGCCAGGATGCAGGAGGAAAACAAATGAACCTGACCGGAATTGTCTACAGACCGCCGTATGAGGCCAATTCACTGCTTTTGCAGGTGACGCTTGGATGCAGCCATAACAAATGCACCTTCTGCACTATGTATCCGGATGTCCCGTTCCGGGTTTGTCCAATGGACCAGGTGGAAGCGGATATTGAGGAGGCGGCCTGCGTCTGTCCGGATGTCACGCGGGTATTTCTAGAACACGGAGATGCTTTTGTGCTTTCCGCAGATCGTCTTTTGCAGATTGCAGACATCATCCACCGGAAACTGCCCCGAGTTGAGACCATTGCCATGTACGCTTCCATTAAAAACATCCGGGCCAAAACGGATGAGGAACTTCGTCAGCTCCGGTCTGCGGGCATAAACGGGCTGGATATCGGCGTGGAAAGCGGCCTGGACGCAGCGCTTTCTTATATGAACAAGGGTCATACAGCGGATGAGGCACGGGAGCAGCTGCTTCGCCTGACCGGAGCCGGAATGGAGTACAGCTTCAATGCCATCCTGGGCTGCGGCGGGGCGGACCTTTGGCGGGAAGACGCCGACGCAACAGCGGACCTGATCAACGCCGTTCAGCCGCATCTGCTGTTCATTGGGACCCTTCATGCAGAACCAGGATGCCGGCTGTATCAGGACATGCGGAGCGGGGCGTTCAGGGAATGCACCATCGGGCAGCTGCTGGATGAGCAGGAACGGCTCCTTTGCCGTCTGGATCTCAAAGACACCTATTATTTCGGCTCGCATCCGTCCAACGTTGTTCCCATGCAAGGCAGACTGCCGGAACAGAAACAGGCCATGATTGAAGCGGTGCGGGAAACGCGGGAACAATACCGGATGTATCTGGATGAATACCCGGTTCGAGGCGGAGAGGGCTCCATCCTGAACCGGTAAAAACGGATTTCCCTGCCGCGCGGAATGGTTCTGCCGGAACGGCGTGACAGGGGATGGGAAGAAAACGATATCGGGCCAAACCGCATCGGTTTGGCAGGCATGAACAAGGAAAAAGCAGCTCTCAAAGACAGGGCTGCTCAATAAAAGGAGGATACGGTTATGTCAGAAACACTTACGACTCTGAAAAATCGCCGCAGCTGCCGGGCTTACAAGCCGGAGCATGTTGAAAAAGAAAAACTGGATGCCATCCTTGAAGCGGGAACGTATGCCGCAACCGGAATGGGCAAACAGTCCCCGATCATTCTGGTGATTCGTGACCCGGAGGTCCGGAACTGCCTCATGAAGATCAATGCGGCAGCCATGGGTGTGGACATGGATCCCTTCTATGGGGCGCCGGAGCTGCTGGTGGTCCTGGCAAACAAGGATATTCCGACCTATGTGTACGATGGAAGCCTGGTCATGGGCAATATGATGAATGCCGCAGCAGATCTGGGTGTGGCCAGCTGCTGGATTCATCGTGCCAAGGAAGAATTTGAGAGCGAAGAGGGAAAGGCCATCCTGAAAAAGCTGGGCATTGAAGGAAACTATGAGGGCATTGGCAACCTGATTCTCGGCTATGCAGCCAAGCCGGCCGGAACCGCGGCACCAAGAAAAGCAAATTACGTATACACCGTGTAAAGGCGGGCAGGACCAGTACCCGGCCGGCATCAGGCGCGGTCCTGTCGCGCCGGCGAAACAATGAACTGAATGAACCGATATGAAATGGCACATCCCGGGGATGTGCCATTTTGCGTTCCAGGCAGACCATACTTTTGTCAGCCGGAGAGGCAAGTTCGTGAAATGGCGCTTACCCCTCCGCGGGAATGAAGGCGGGCATGCCGGAGGGCATCTGCAAAAGGATACCGGCCAGTAATTGAGCGGCTCGTTCCTCAGATAGATCACTGCTCAGCGACCAGCGGAGGATGAACGCGGCCAGTCCGCCGGAAACATATTCGTAAAACAGGCGGAGCTCCTCCGAATCCTGCAGATTGAAAAATGAAATTGCGTTTGTCAGAATCTGGGTAAAGATCAGGTCTGTCAGTTCCCGCAGCAATTTCCCGTTGTCCCCTTTCGCCGTGACAACGATCAGTTCTCTGACCCCGGAAACGCCTGCAATGATTTTCCTGGAATAGGCCATGACCGTCTCTCGGTTCAGCACGGAAGCGTCATGAATAACCGGAAGCAATGCCTCACGAATTCGTTCCGCGGCCTGGGCGACGATCTGGTCGTACAGGTCTTCCTTATACCCGTAATGCTGATAAAACGCGTTCCGGCTGATGCCTGCCTCATCGCAGATTTCACTGACCGTGATCGCTTTCAGGTCTCTTAATCGCAGCAGTTGGAGCAGGGCATTCTGGAGCCGTTCCTGTGTTCTCAGGAAGCGTTGGTCGGTCACGTTCATGTGTCATTCCTCCTCAGGCCTCATTTTTGGCTTTTGCCGGAGGCCTGGATTTGATCATCTTTCGCTGCGCGTCAGGGCAATGCCGATCTGAGGCGAATTTGGGCCTTTCGGCACGCTGCCGGACGGAATTTGTAACTTGACACAGCTAAATGACAAGTGTAACATAATCGTATCACAAGGCAGTGGGGCTTGCAAGATGAGATTCGGAGGGCACCATGCGCCGAAGACCGTGAAGGCAGCGGCCCGGGGGTCACCGGATACGCTGATTCTCAGGCGGATTTCATCCATGAGGCCATTCCCGGAATGGCTGGTCATTGCAGGGAAGAGGCAATGCGGGAAGAAACGGAAAGCCCGACCTGGCTCATCATATCGGACACTGACGGACTGACACTTCCGGTTCAGGAAAAAGCTCTCCTGAAAATGACAAACAGAATAGGAGTTGGCCTGCCCACAGAGGCAGTTTGTCCAATAAAAGCACCGCTGAATCAACGCTGCCCAAAGACCAACTATGGCTGATAAGGAGGAACGATTATGATTATTAAGGCGGTCAAGTACTATGAGAAGGGCTTTTATTCGCAGGGCATGGCGTTCGGCGGAGAAGAAGGACCCATGAATTTTGACAACAACGTCAAATACCGTGGTTCCCTGCAGAACTATGTGATCGATACCGGCGATGATGTGATTCTGGTCGACACGGGTCTTCCGAAGGAAACCCCCAGCGCCGTATGGGACGGAAAAGCACCCAACCACCTTGGTCAGTGGATTGAGGATTATGTGTCGGCGCTTGCAACGGCAGGGTACAAGCCCTCCCAGGTAACCAAAATCATTCTGACCCACAAACACAACGACCACTCCGGCGAGGCCAGAAGCTTCCCGAATGCCAAGGTCTATGTGAACAGGATTGAGCTTGAGACAGAGGAGATCAAGGCGCTGAAGGATCATCCCGGCCTCACGCCGGTGGATTTCACCGACGGTCCCTACTATAACTTCACCCGCAGCCAGATCATTGCGCCGGGTGTGCGGATGATTCCTGCGCCGGGTCATACTTACGGAAACAGCATTATCATCGCGGAGGACGGCGGCCTGTTCTATATGTTCCATGGCGATATCTCGTACACGGATGAGGCGATCTACGCAGATAAGCTGTCCATCGTTTACGATGACATCCATCTGGCCAGAAGCACGCAGAACACGATCCGTGAATTCATCCGCAATCATCCCACCGTTTACTGCAGCACCCATACGCCGCTGGGCTATGAAAACCTGGAGGCAAAGCGCGTGATGGATCTGGACAATCCGCCGGCAACCATCTGGCCGACGGAGGACTACTTTGTCACAAACGAGGGAACGGGCAAATACATCTGCTCGATCTGCGGCTATGTCTACGATCCTGCGGAGCATGACGGCGTTGCGTTTGAGGATCTTCCGGATGACTGGAAGTGCCCCCGCTGCAAACAGCCGAAGGAGAAATTCAATAAGGCATAAGCAGAGATCATGCGGTCCTCTGACATATGACGGCAAAGGACTGAATTCCATGAGCGCCTCTTCGGAGGCGCTTTTCCTGTACCTGACGGCACATGTCAGAATATGCCGGCTTTCGGACAATGAGAAAACTTGAACCCCGAAATAAGCGCTGACAGGGCTCCAGCACTGACCGGGAATGAAGGCAGGGACACGGATCTTTCAGGAATTTCCATTTTCAGCTTGTCTTCTGAGAAAAAAGGAATATAATATTGTTTGCTAAAACTAACTATTTTATGCTCATTGCCCTCTTCCCGGGAGATTGCCCGGGAAAAGGCAATGAAATCAACAGAGAAGCATGAAAAGCGCCGTCTTATCCGGATACTAGTTAGCTATAACTAACCTAAAAGGCGGCCCTGCCGCGCAGAGACAGGGTTCAAAACCCCGGCCAGAGATAAAGCAGTTCCGGCATATGACCAGAGCGGCAAAGAAGGTGAGGGACAGTGAAAGAAAAGGACCTGCCCATAGACCGCACGCGGCACGCGGTCTACACGAAGAAAGCAAAGAAATGCGTTCTGCGGCTTCTGCATCGCGATTATGATGACCGGACCTGCAGGGAGCTCTGGGAGAAAATTCAGCTGCAGTACTGCGAATATGTCAGGGAGGAACCACCCATGGCCGGCGCAAAGATCCGGGTCAGCATCTATGACCCAATCCTGATTTTTGCCTGGTATAAAGTTGTTCCGGACAAGCCGGGACTGGAAGATGTGCAGCAGGACATCTATCAGTGTTTTATGGGTTCCTTTGATGTGCTGGGCAAAATCTTCAATCTCGACCGCAGACTGGATAATCGCTTTGCGAGCCGGATTTTTCAGATGGCCAATGACATTAGGGTCAGGGAGATTGAACGTTTCCCGGGATCATTCCGGATGGGTTCCAGCTCATATGACAGAGAGAACGGCGTGATCCGTTACAGCTTTACCCAATGCCCCAATGCAGAATTCGCCAAACGGCATCACATGGAAGAGGTGCTGCCTGTCATGTGCAACTGCGATCATCTGGCTATGAAAAAACTTCATGCCTGCCTGATCCGTGAGGGGACATGTGTGGAATCATCCTGCTGTGATTATTGCATTGTCGGCGACTGTCATCCCATGGCACGACAGTTTAAACTGGTGAAGAAGGAAAACGGTCTGCTGGTCAGCGTAAAGAAATAAACCGGTTCTGCGGGTCAGATGCATATTGAGGAGGGGTGGGCCCGCCGCCATAGCGGCAGTTTGCAAAATATGAGCACCGAAAAACAGCGGTGCCGAAAGACCGAGCTGCGGCTCATAAAGGGGGGCCTGCCGCCACAGCCGCAGTTTGCAAAATATGAGCACCGAAAAATCGCGGTGCCAAAAGACCAGGTCACTGCATAAAAAGGGGGGATGAAGATTATGAAACTGAGCGTTAAAGAATACGAAGCCATGCAGTCCGGGTGGCGCAAAAAGATCAATGATATGGAATTCCGCGGGTTTAAAGCCTGGGGCATGGATTTTACCGGAAAAGACATCCTGGAGGTCGGCTGCGGGTCCGGCTACTCCGCATCCCGGATTGTCAGAGACCATCCGAAAAGCTATACCGGCATGGATATCATGCCGGAACAGCTGGAAAAGGCGGAGGCACTGGGGCTGCAGACGGCGCGGTTTGTTCAGGGGGACGCGGCTGATCTGAGCCGGTTTAAGGATGCGTCCTTTGACATGATTGTGGACTTTATGATTCTGCACCATGTGGAGGGCTGGAGACGCTTTCTGGAGGAAGCGTTCCGGGTTCTGCGGCCCGGCGGCGAGATGTATATCAACGACCTGACGCGGAAAGGGGTTCATCTGTGGGACTTCTTCTTTCACTGGGATCATGCGGAGGAACCGCTGTTTTCGATGGAGGAGTTTGAGGAATGGGCCGGAAAGAGCGGTTTCGTGACGGTCAGACGGTGCAATTACGCAGGACTTGACTTCTGCTTCAAGTTTCAAAAACCGAGGGAATAAGGATGTTTTGGAAAATAGTCCTTGAAATTCTGATCCTGTGGGGATGCTATGCCGCCTATATGGCTGTTCTTGTGCACGGGCGCGGTCCCATTGGCGGCATTTTCTTCTACCCGCAGGCAGTGATTGACCGGGTAAAAGCTCTGGGCCTGATGACGGATGAGGAATTCCGGAGCAGAAAGCGTTTCGCATTCAGCCTGCTGATTGCATGGATGCTGGTTTTGCCTGGACTCATGATTCTTCTGGTCAACGGCGCAAGGAGCTGGTGGGACTGCTGCTGGCAGTTTTACGTGCTGTTTCTTGGCGCGGAATTCTTCGACTGGCTGTTCATTGATACGATTTGGGTGGCTCTGTCAGACTGGTGGCTGATCTCCGGCACGGAGGATCTCAATGATACCTGGCACAGTGTCCATGCAAAGCAATGGAAGATGCCCCGACTGGTGGTATTTTCGGTGCCGCTGGCGGCGGTGGCGGGTGGATTGTACTGGCTGATCGGCAAAATGATTTAAGCACAGGGGATGAACGGAATGAGGAAAGATGTGAGGGCGGCACTGCTGTGCGGCGTCCTGGGCTGTCTGTGTTACGGGGGCGGTGACTGGCTGATGATGTTCGGGAATCCTGTGCATCACGGCGCCCTGTCCTGGCTGACAGAGGGTACGGCGGCAATCCCGCAGTGGCGGTACAATCTGGCAATGGCACTGGCATTTCCCGGAATCATCCTGTACGGCATTGCCCTGTTTGCCGTACAGGGGTATATTAAAGCGGAAAGAGACAGAAGGGTTTATCACTATCTGAATGCTTTCGGACTGACACCCTGGATAGCGCTGCATCTGTTCTATGTGATGATTCTGACGCTCTTTGCCTGGATGAATGGGAATGGATACGCGGATTCCGCACTTGCGGTGTGCGAGGGACTGTTTGCCCGGCTCGCCTGGCTGGTGCCTGCCGCCGAGGCGCTGATGTTGCCGGTGTTCCTGTACTGGTTCTGGCTGCAGATCCGCGGGAAAACCGTTTTTCCGAAAGGAATGGCCTTTACCAATGTGCTGATCATCTTTGCCCTGCTGAAGGGGCTGTCGCTTCTGATGCCGGTCAGCGCGTTCCGCCTGGGCTTTACGAACGGCCTGATGAGTGAAAGCATGATTCTCTGGTTTGGCGCTATGCTGATCTGGGAAAGACATGACAAAGTGCCGGATCCTGACCCGGACAAATCGGCACCGGCAAATGACAGCAGTGAGGGGGAACAGACATGAGTACAACGCTTGTCGCCCTGGCACTGGTCTGTCTTTTGTCGCTGGGGTATCTCCTACTCATCCCGTATTTTTCATCCACAGGGATGCTCATGCGCTTCCTGCCGCAGGATATCCGGGAGGCTGCGAAGGCACATTCGGATCCGCCGTTGGTCGCAAGAATAATTGGGTATTTGCTCACGGCGCTGGCTCTGGCGGGATACATCGGCGTACTCTGCTTTCTTGGCACGGACGGTCTGCGGCGCGGCTATGGCTTTTGGCTGCTGTTCGGGCGCTACATGCTGTTTATGTACGGGTATAAGCTGTTCGATATTCTGGTACAGGATCAGATGCTCGTGATCTCGGGGAAGTATTTTGTGAAATTCTATCCGGAGACAAGGGACTGCAGAAGCTGGGATGACCGCAGCTTTAACACGAAGAATCAGCTGATCCGGCTGTTCGCATTTCCGTTTGTGTGTGCGCTGATGGCCTGGTTCACGCTGCTCATCGGGAAATGACGGCCTGTTCATGCGGTTTGACGGAGGATGAAAATGAGTGCGTTAAAAATCACGTTCCTGATTGCTATTGCCGGGCACCTGCTCTGCGGCATCTGTGACTGCCTGCTGACGTATCTGCCCCATGGCCGGTTTCATTTTGAGGACATGAAGGATAATGACAGGCTGTCCGCTGCGTTCAGGGACATGCCGCTGCTAAATTCGCTGCTGTCCATGCTGTTGGGCTGTCTGGCCATGTTTCTCTTTGCTTTTGGCTATCTGGCGCTGGCAGACTGGATGCGTGCCTGTTCAGAACTTTGCTCGCAGCTGATGCGCATGGGTACGGTCATGGTGCTGACCTTTGGCATGGCACATCATGTGTTCTGCGGGATGCCGGAGTGGCTGTATGTGCGGATGGGACGGACAGAGGAAGCAAGGCAGATCATCACGGAGTTTTTCAAAAAGACATCGGTCACCATGATCATTTGCTACCTCGGGTTCCTGATCTTCGGTGTGTCTCTCTTTGTCCCGGTTGTCAGCGGGGGGACACCGCTGCCCCGCTGGGCATGCATTTTCAATATCCTGCCGCTGATGCTGGCATTGATGCCAACACGCGTGGGTGGTGCGGGAAACTGGGCCGGGGCGATCATGTTCCTGGGGCTCTTCTTCCTTCTGTAACGCCTGAGTCTTTTGGTGATGCCATTGCAAGGTGGCTGAATCGACACGCCGCTGTTCAGGCGGAATTGCATAAAATGACGGCACCGGGATGCAGAGCCCCGGTGCCGTCACTTTTGGGATTGAAGCCTCTTTGAACTTGTCCTGTTCCTGCCGGCCGGGGAAGGGCAGATGCAGAAAATCGGAAGTAGACCTGGAGGACGGGTTATGGTAGACTTTACGCAGATGCTTTTTGATTTGACCGCTGTCAGGATGATGAAGCCTGTGTCCTGTGACAGTGAGGACATTTGGCCCGCAGTTTATCTGAGGGTCTGCAGAAAGCATGAATAAAGGCATAAGGAATTGTCCTGCCGCGCAGCGACAGTTAAGCCAAATCCAGGCCTCAGCCAAAGCGGCTCAGGCAAATGGCCAAAGCTGAGGTTTGCATAAGAAGGAGAAGCAGCATGAAGCTGATCATAGCAAGCAATAACAAGGGGAAAATCCGGGAATACAAAGATGTTCTGGAGCCGTTTGGGTTTCAGGCCGTCTCTCAGGGGGAGGAACACATTCATCTGGAGGTGGAGGAAACCGGGTCCACTTTCGAGCAAAATGCGGCATTAAAGGCACGGGCGATCTACGATCAGTCTCATTGCTGTGTCATCGCGGATGACAGCGGTCTGGAGGTAGAAGCTCTGGGCGGAGAACCGGGACTCTATTCTGCACGGTATAAAGGTCTTCCGACAGAGCATGAACGCAGACTGGCTGTCCTGAAGGGGCTTGAAGGAAAAGAAAACCGCCATGCGCGTTTTGTCACCTGCATTTGTTTTATCGAT
Organism: Christensenella sp. UBA4263; assembly: GCA_002395225.1. Taxonomy (GTDB): domain Bacteria; phylum Bacillota; class Clostridia; order Christensenellales; family Aristaeellaceae; genus Ventricola. The sequence goes on along the minus strand of DGWH01000131.1, from coordinate 6,645 downwards.
GAAAAAGGCGAGGAGCATCTCTTTACAGGAATCTGGAACGGGATCATCGCTGAAAGAGAAGAAGGAACAAACGGTTTCGGCTACGACCCGATTTTTATCTCTGAGGATGGGAATGGGAAAACCACGGCAAGCATGCCTCTTTCCTTTAAGGAAACGCATTCTCACAGGGCGAAAGCGGTAAAGAAACTGATTGCCTATCTGCAGTCCAGGTAAGGGATGATTTGAGAACGGAAAGCAAACAGAAAATGTCTCTGGCCTCGCAGATGTCCTTGATGGGGATTGGTGCAATCGATGATGATAATGAAACAGAGAGTCCTTCATAAGAGATTTTCGCTTTATTTTCCCTTTATTTGTTGACTTATTGCTTGATTATGGCTAAAATCAAGCGAAAATCCCCCAATAAAGGGAAAAAAAGCGAAAGGAGAAAGTTTGTGAGAGAGTTCGACTACTGCGTTTTGTCAGAAAAACTGTGGGAAACGGAAATCGTAAATTACACAAATCTGATCCATGAGTACAAGGGAAAACAGGATCTATATATCCGGCAAAAACCGATGGAACTGCAAAAATTAGTTGAAATTGCAAAAATCCAGAGTACTGAATCATCTAACAGAATAGAAGGAATTGTGACCACTGCAAGCCGGATCCAGGCTCTGGTTCAGGAAAAAACGACGCCAAGGAACCGGGATGAGTATGAGATTGCTGGATACAGGGATGTGCTGAACACGATTCACGAGAATCATGAGTACATCCCGCTTCGGAGCAATTACATTCTGCAGCTTCATCGGGACCTCATGCAGTATACAGGCAGCAATCTTGGCGGTTCCTACAAGATCACGCAGAACTACTTGCAGGAGACGAGAGCAGATGGTACGACCTTCATTCGCTTTACACCGGTTCCTCCTTATGAGACGGAACCCTGTATGAATGCCATCTGTGAAAGTTACAGGAAAGTTGTTGACGAACAGAGAATCGATCCTCTGCTGGTAATCCCTGTATTCCTGACGGACTTCCTGTGCATCCATCCCTTCAATGATGGGAATGGAAGAATGAGCCGATTATTGACACTGCTCCTGCTTTACCAGGCTGGGTACCAGGTCGGGCGTTACATCAGTATTGAAAAACATATTGAAAAAACCAAGGATGCTTATTATGATGCGCTCGGGGCTGCCTCCCAGGGATGGCACGAGGGAAAGGGGAACACAGAGCCATTTATCAAGTATATGCTTGGCGTTGTTCTTGCCTGTTACCGAGAATTTGAGTCAAGGGTGGATGCTCTCAGTAAGCCGGACGAGAGTGGAAAAATACTGGTGAAATCCAGTGCTGCCGACATCGTCAGAGCTGCTGTTGAGAGCAGGATTGGAAAGTTCACGAAGACGGAAATTCTAAACATCTGCCCAACGATTAGTCGGTCCTCTGTAGAGGCGGGCCTGAGAGAGCTGATTGCAAACGGTGAGATTCAAAGATTTGGAACCGGGCGATCAACGTTCTACATTCGCGCAGATGCGCTTTGAAAATCGCTTGGTCAATCCGATTTTCGCTTGATATTATTAAAAATCAAGCGAAAACAATAGCGATTAAGCGAAAACCCTGCTGGGAAACCAGCGGGGTTTTTATCGCAAAAAACGGTTTCGGCGACGAACCGATGTTCATCCCGGAGGATGGGGAAAGGACCATGGCAAGCATGCCTCTTTCCTTTAAGAAAACACATTCTCACAGGGCGAAAGCGGTAAAGAAAATGATTGCCTATCTTCAGTCCAGGTAAGGGATGAAGGCAGAACGGAAAGTAAACAGAAAACGTCTCTTTGCAGGACTTACAGATGTCGTTTGCCGAAGCAGCATTGCACGAGGACTGGATTTGCCCCCTGTCTGTGTGCGACAGGGACTCTCTGAGAAGATGGATATTTTTCGGTGAAAGCAGTTTTATACGATTCGCCGAAAAATATGCAGTTAATTCTGCTGACATAATCGAAGACGATGATGATTGTTGTGGCTCTTGTGAAATGTCCAATAGTAGATCAATAAGCTGTCATTTGTTTGCTCATCTGACTTGTCAAAGGCTTATTGTCGTAGAGTCAGATATATGATAAACGCTCATATTTCGAAGATTGCGGCAGAAGGAAATTTTGCTGTAATGGATTGATGTGGAGAGAACCAGGGTGTAGCCTGAAGGCGCGCCAGCCCTTCCCCCGTTGGGCTGGCCGCAAGCTGGCGTACACACCCTGGTTAGAGGCTCCATGTCAATCCTGAAGGCAAAAATTCCGGTCGAGACACATACCAGCCTCTGGATCCTAACCAGTGTAAAGATGCTTTTTCAGTTTGAAAATCACCACATAGTGAATGACCGGATTGACAGCAAGGTCAGTTCAGTGACAACTCCAGAGATCACCGTCATTTAGCCTTAATATTAGATCAATCGATAGTGCAATTTGACCAACATTTTCTACTGTGTGCTTCGAGAGTTTTGTGCAGTTTTTTCGTCCTGACGATCGAAATGAGTCTTTTCAGGTTGTTTTGACAGTCATTGTGAGCAAAACAGTGACAAACCCCTTATCAATTTAATGACAGTTCAGTTTAGCCACAACAGATGATAATTTTCGGTGAACACTCCAATAAAGCATTTCACCGAAAAAGATCATTTAAGGAGATAACCATGATAACGGGACGGGAGAAGGAACAGAAAAAGCTCAGAGAACTGTATGAAAGCGGGCGTGCTGTATTTGTTGCGGTTTATGGGAGGATAAGAGTAGGAAAGACAGTTCTGATCGATGAAGTGTTTCATAATAAAATCACATTCAGACATGCGGGACTTCCGCCAGTCGGTACTGAAAGTGGAAATGCGCCGAAGATCAGTCCTATGAAAGAACAGCTCAGACAGTTTCACCGGTCACTTATGCTGCAGGGAATGGAAGCAGGTGATCCTCCGGAATCGTGGCTGGATGCTTTTTATCTGCTGGAACGTTTTTTGATGGAACGAGACGATACAAAGGGGCGACTGCTGGTATTTATTGATGAAATTCAATGGATGGATACGCCAAAATCAGGCTTTATGAGGGGCCTTGAGGCGTTCTGGAACAGCTGGGCATGTTGTCGGCATAATGCCATGCTTGTTGTTTGCGGGAGCTCTCCTTCATGGATAATGGATAAACTGGTCGACAACCACGGAGGACTTTATGGAAGGCTTACATGCGCGATTGAGCTTCCGCCATTCAATCTGCATGAATGCGAACAGTTTTTTCTGGCAAAAGGGGTGTTGCTGTCCCGTTATGACATCATGCAAACGTATATGATATCAGGCGGAATTCCCTATTACCTGAATTGTTTTGAAAACTCTCTGAGCGTTTCACAAAATATCCAGGCGCTCTTCTTTGACAAAGATGCACTCTTGAGAAATGAGTTCGACCGATTGTTTTCATCACTTTTTACAAATCCGGAGGTGATGAAGTCGATCGTCGTTGCAATGAACTCGGAAAAAAGAGGACTGACGAGAAGAGAACTGCTTGAGAAAACTGGGATTACGGACAGCGGGGCATTCAGCAAACAGCTGAAAGAACTGGAATCCGGGTTGTTTATCATTAAGTATGATTCTTATGGGAATGGCAAGAGAAACAGTTTTTATAAAGCATCCGACCCATTCTGCATTTTCTATCTGCGATTCGTAAGTGACACTTTTTCCAGAACCAAAAAAGAATGCCAGGTACGGCAGGTTCTCAGGCGGTCACGGGTTGGAATGGGCTGGCTTTTGAAAACGTGTGTTTTAATCATATTCGTCAGATAAAAGCAGCCCTTGAGATTAGCGGTGTCAGTACCAATGAGTTTCTGTGGTCTAAAAAAGACAACGATGAGGAAGAGGGAACACAGATTGATCTGATCATTGAAAGAAAAGATAATGTGGTAAACATGTGCGAGGCGAAGTTCTATGGTGATGAGTTCGTTGCAGATAAGGAATGCCATTTTGCGCTTGTAAGAAGAGAACGACTGCTGCGGGAGATTATCCCGAAAAAAGCTTCAATCCATAATACGCTTATAACCACATTTGGATTAAAACATGCGGAGTATTTTAGTGATTTCACGAATATAATAACATTGGATGATTTGTTTCGATCGGTATAGACATTAAGCCGCGTCCGGGATGAATACGCTTTATTGCAGATAAACCAAAGTCAGCCTTCCACGTCCGGTGGAAGGCTGATTTTGGTTGGAGCGGGAGAATTTGTCCGAGTGGTCGCGCAGAGTTTGAAACCGTTTTCAGCGATTATGAAGGCTGGAAAAGTGAATACACGGGAATTAAAGCCCTTCAATCTGGCGGATTTCTGCAACACGTTTCAGAATCTTATCTGCCCATTCATCATCCTGTGCATTGAGCTGGTAGGCACGGAAGCCATACTGACCGGCGGAGGAACAGATGACGTCCTCATCGTCAATGTGCAGGGAGATCCGGTACCGGTTCGGCATCTTCTGAGGCAAAATGGTGCTGCTGTGAGCCTGGACCTCCTTTTGATGCCGGTAGCCATTAATAATGCCGTCGAACTTGACACCGTAGAGGCGGAACAGCGTTTTGATATAACCTTCCGAGCGGAACGAGGAGGTATAGACCCATACCTCACATCCCTGCGTCTGAAGATCCCAGATTAGCTGAGGGGTTCCCAGACGCAGACGTTCCTGAAACAGATTCCGCAGAGGGAAGGGCAGCGGTGGCTCAGTCTTGTGTGTCTCGGGAGAGACGAACAGAACCTCATCCAGGTCAAAAGAAACCCGCATGATTCGCTGAATATGCTTCATTTGTTCATCATCTCCCTGATGGTGTTCATTACCTCGAGAGACCAGTTGTCTCCCGTGGCGGTCAAAGGACGTTCAACACATTCATGCGTTCCGGTATGGATCAGAAGAACCAGCTGTCTGTCGATCAGAATAGTCGATTTGTATTTTTGTTCAGCCAGCTGTTTCAGTGATTTTCCGCCGTCTGAACCGCCCAGTTCCTTTCGGCCGGAACCGGTTACGATGCCGCTGAGATGGACGCCCCGGGCTTTGAAGAAGGAGCGGATATAGTCCATGGAATAGTAATTGGTGGTATAGACCCAGATATCGGCTTCCATCTCGTTCAGGAAATGGAACAGAGCGGGAACGCCTTTCCGGATGTTTTCCTTAAAGAAACGGTTCATCGGGAAATGAAGAGGAGGCTCTTTAATGGGATCATTCGCATCACAGAAGATGACCTCGTCCAGATCCATTGTTACCCGGATATCGGATTTTCCCTGCTCCAGCATCTTTTTGATATCTTCGCTGCTGGTCACATTGACGACCTTGACGGGTACTTTTTCCTTAGTGCTTCTTAAGGCTGCAGCCCACCGATGGTGACCGTTCAGAATCATGTATCCATCCGGCATCGTTTTCTGGACTATTAGCGGTTCATAGAGGATCTCCCCTAAGGTTGTTCCATCATAAACCGTTTTATCTGCCTTTCTGTATTTTTCTGTATATTGGGAAATGATTCCGTAATTTGGTCCGATTTCAGGGTCACAGAATTCATCCTCGGGATTTGGATGCAGCTTCCGGGGCGATGCATGACGGACCAGTAACCGGGTGAGGAGACCGGCGTGTACCGGATAATACTGCCCTTTAACCCGGGCAGTTTCCTCTTTCAGGAAAGTTTCAAATGGAGGCTGATGGTTCATACAACTATTTCCTTTCTTGGGGGCATCGGTTATTGGTGGTATTGGGCTTTACGCTGCACGCATATTCCTGCGTGAAAAATCTATTTGTTTGAGTGGCGTGTCAGATGAGAGTGTCATCTGGGGACTCTTCAATTGGATATACGAATGAATGCGCCGGACTGCTTGATGTTAAACGAGCTCATTGTCTGACGGACTGTCCAGCTCTTTGCGGGATGGAGCCATATGCAGAAATGCGGACAAGCAGGGCAGTATATGAATGGTTCAATGATTTTTGGTTTCAGCCGTCCTGGATAAATCAGGTGATTCTCTGGATTTTCCTTCACATGGATAATACCCGCATTTTGGCTCTCGTGGCAAGGCTTTTTATGATCTTCCCATACATTTTACGATCATGGAGGACGCTTTTCAACAGATGATTCAAACTGTTTACTGCCTAATGTCTGCTGAAAAGGCCGTCGGAAGAACGATGACAGAACGACCTGCTCGAAAGGTGTCGAAGCTAAAGGAAACATTTGAGCCAGAGCGAGGCTGCAGATATTCCGAAGAAGAAAAGCTGGTGGAGAGAGTGGATCTTTCCGCAGAGAAACGACTGGGCCAGTTGACAGATGCTGTTTACGACAGAATGGGGCAAGAACAGGACATATTCCTGCTTCTTTTGCTGCACAGGCGCAGATAATTCGAATGCGAATACAATGAACATTTTGGGGGGACAACAACCAGATGTCCATGATGCATGGCGAAGAAAAGTGACGGATCAAGGCAATGAATGAGTTCACTTTCGGAGATGCTGAAGGTATTCATATGTACAGCAAAATATAGAACTGGGATGACCAGGCTTATAAGGTATTTTTTGTAGTTTCAAAAATGAAAATAATTACGTACACACTCGTTTGCACATGGTTTTTGTGGTTTGTGCCTGAAAAAGGTTGCTGGCATTTGTTGACAAAAACCTTATAGTGACTATAATAATCAT
>DGWH01000043.1 GCA_002395225.1 Christensenella sp. UBA4263 | reverse complement strand
CGTTCTTCATTTCTGTATCGTTTTCAAGGATCATGTCTGCGGTCAAGGCTTTTCGTGTTCCTCTCTCGCCGACAGCTTGCGCATTATACCTCAGGTCTAATGGGCTGTCAACACCTTTTTTTCGGGCACTTCCTTCCCCAGGCAGGTCATTTACGAACATTTTTGTGCAAAACCTCAATCATCGTTCGTGTGAACTTCAATCGTCGTGGAACATTTGGGTTTCACATCCGCCTCCTCTCCCCTAATTCACGAACGTAATGATTTTTAAAAAATTTTGAAATCGCATCAGCCTCCGCCAGGAATCACCTGATCCCCGGCAGAATTCAGGCCACAGAGGCTGAACATCCGCTTTTGCAAAGACTGCACCGTCCCGATGTCACTCCATTCAAAACACACTCTTCTCTCCGAACCGGTCTCGCCGCTTTTCCCCCTCGCGCAGATTGAATTATATCACGGTTCTGACGGCAGAACAGCTCAACAAACCTGCTCCTTTTATGACACTTTTGGTTTTCCCGGCGCGAGGTGGACCCGGATGCATGATCCCGGGTCCATCTCAATTTCTCTGTTTTGTCCCTTGCCATTGATGCATGTCACCATTTAGTTCATGCAGCGGATAATCAGGCTTTCAGGTAATCCCATGCCGTTTTCACTGTCCACAGACCATTCACCGCAATTCCGGTTCAATAAGTTTGACCGCTGTCCCCCTCTGCCCTGCCCGTAACCTCTCCCGGCCGCCCCCATGCAGTGCCGAATCGCCTTCTGTGCACGGGGCATGCAGGTAATTTCAACCCGAATTTCAGAACCACGCAGTTCTCTCGAAGATCCCCCGGGGATTCGGGAACAGCGGCTGATCTTCTGTCCATGCCTCATACATCCTTTCTGCAGCTTTCAGCGCCAAGCCGTTCTCACGATTTTAAGGGTCTCTGCCGGCTTTATTGCCGTTTACGCTTTCCAGGAACAATTCCCTGTTGCGGTCCCCCGGCCAGAAGAGTTCGCTTTTCAGGGGCCGCATTTTCAATGCCTCCATCCGGCAAACTGCCGCTGTAAGGCCCATTTTCCAGCTGCCGGTCCCTGCTCACACGGCACTGCTGGTTTTCCTTTTCCACTCCCTGAGGGACATTCTTCCCGGCTCATCACGGAACTCACACGGAAACGCCACCCGTTCACCGAATTTTCGGCAATACGGATATTCAGCAGGCCGCCCCGATATGCGCTTTCCGCAGATTGGACAGCCTGTCGAAAAATAACGAAATCTGTTTCTGTCCGAGCTCTCCATAAGCGCCGATGCAGGCACGATATGCTCTGTGTTCCAGAGGCCCGGCGCACCAAATGCTCTGTCCTCTCTCGTGTCATTCCCCGGATCGAGCTCCCTTTTATGACCCTTATCGCCGTCAAACGCCGATGAAGCTTTGCACATTCCCGGCTTTCACACACTGTCGTTCAGCGCCACCGAACTCTCCTCCGTCCATGAGCTGATTCCCGGATCCCCATTTTCCCGTCCTGTTCATCATTCTGCCTCCCGTCCATACCATCCTCTCCACAAAACCCCGGCCGCACTTCGTCCCTTTTGCTGCAGCATCCCTGTAAACACACCCCGGAAGTCTTTTTGTCCAAGGAAAGCAAGGACCTGCAGATGCTCCGGCTCCCGTTCAACCGCCGTTTTTTCGACCGAGCCTTCTCAGATGGTGATCGACCGAAGATACCGCCTTGCCTCTTCCGGAAGATCGTCTGAATACTTCCGGTTCCCTGAACCTTTTTCCGTACCTCCTGAAGTTTTCCACGAATCAGCCGTTCTCCGTCCCGTGCCTGAATTTGTTTCTCTCTGCCCGCCTTCCTGCCAATTTCTTAAAATTCCGCGAATATACCGCCAGGTAACCGATCCCCCCTCTTTTGCCGTACGGATTGCCTTCAGAATAGTCTCACAGCTGTTTTCGGCCAGGAGTTCTCTGGCAATATCCTCATCCGCCGGTGCAAAGACGGCACCGCAGTTTCTCATCATCTGCTCAATCGCGGGGATTTCCGTCGTACGCTGCCGCCTCAGTGCTTCCAGCTCCTCCTCAGAGATCAGCTCCCCCAGGTGTTCCCACCGATCTGCCTCCCCCTCGCGCGCGCACGCGTTCGTCTTATACAAACTATTATAGACTATACAGTCTGTATGATCTGTATCTGTATCTTGTATATCTTTATCCTGTATATCCTTATCTGAAATAAATAAACTACAACTACTACTATAACTACTACTGTCTGTGTCTGTCTGAGCATTGTCAGCATCCTTGAGCATGCATGAACATGCTTGATCTGCGTCCGCTGACGGGTTAACTGTGCCTGTCTGAGCATTTTCAGCATCCTCGGTGATGTCTGTGCATGTCCAGGCATTGCCTGCATCCTCAGAGAGTTCTGCGCATGTCTGAACATCGTCAGTATCCCTGAGCATGCATGAGCATGATTGATCTGCCTCCAATGACGGATGGATTGTGCATGTCTGAGCAACGTCTGCATCCTCGGAGCAGCCTGTGCATTTCAGATCTGCTTCAGCCTCATTGAAAATGCTGCCTGTTCCCTGAACATTGTCCGCACGATCTGCGAACTCTGTGCCGTACAGGTCATTCCCGTCCATTTGAGGTTTTATCGCCTTCTTTCCTCCGGCCTGTGCCCACCTTGCTTTTGCCGCCTTCATGGCCCGTTTTTTCCTGACCGCCGCCGCATCCTCCTGCTTTTGTAGACCGGTTTCCACTTTTCGTTTAAGCAACAGATATGCCACTCTCTGTTCAGGATGAAACGCACGCATATCTGCTTCCATCCCGGTTTCTGCATATCTGGTCAGTGCGCAGATTACCGGGAGCGCATCCCCGCCGAGTGTTTCACTCAGAATTTCCATATCATCCGCATAGAAAACAGCACCTGGCATGATTCAGCCTCCTCAACTTTTTTGCCTGATAAACTCGTCCATGACAAGGACATATCCTGTTCATCCTTCTCTGAAAACAGGATGGTCTCAAAGAGAGCTCCTCATCATCAACCGTCGGAATAAATTCCTGAACGCCGATCCTGTCCTGACAGACATGTCTTTATCGACGTTCCGTTTGGCGGGCAACACGGTATTCCCTGCTGAGAAACCCGTCCACCGTGCTCGCCTGACAGGCTTTTTGCCTGAGACGCCGGATGGCAGCCTGAAATTGACCAGCCGGCGTTTACGTGAATCGTTTTTCCGCTGGTTTGCTGCCCGGATACGACAAAAAACCGGACGCACAAAACCAGAGGGAGACACACCGATTACTGTCCCCGGGCATAGATTCCCCAGGGAAGCCAGCCACACCGGACAGAATCCGGTCTGGCATTCGTCAGTTAGAAAACGGTGTAAGTTCCCACCAGCCGTATGCATCCGGCGATGGATCTGTTCCCGGCCCGCCCTGGATGGGAGGGACCGGAAACAGAGAGGATTCACTTGAAAACAGGAGGTCATCTGATCTGGCGCAGCCAAAGGTCCAGAGATGGGAATTGGACCGGCTCTTTCGGAAGGATTCGATCTGCACAAACGCCCGAAACATCCGGAACTTTTCCCTTCAGATGACAGCCATAGTATAGCGTTACAGCCCTGTAACGTCTACCATTTCAGCGTTACAATTTTGATACAAAATGCCAATTTTTAGCTAATTTGTATGTAATATTCCGTTCCTTTTATGCAATTTCCGTTACAATTTTGTAACGGCTGTAACGCTTGTGCCGGGTATGATTTCAGCAGTCTGCCGTCCTGTGTTCCGGACAACAGAACGCCTCTTTTGCGCATCTCAGATTCGCGGTACATTGCCGCAGGGGTATGTTCGCAGATACCGCTGTGAGAAAGCAAATAAAAAAAGCCCTGCAAATGCAAGGCTCTTTGTGGAATCCGGCAGCGTCCTACTCTCCCGGGCCGTCTCCAGCCAAGTACCATCAGCGCTGAGAGGCTTAACTTCTGTGTTCGGTATGGGAACAGGTGGATCCCTCTCGCTATTGTCACCGGAATTCTTTCAAGGCTCGCGCCTTCTTCGCGCTACCTTCACAACTGC
>DGWH01000115.1 GCA_002395225.1 Christensenella sp. UBA4263 | reverse complement strand
TAATACCTTTTGACCGTCGCATCATACTAAACACGATTGTTAAACTCAGTCGATTCGCAAAGTTTGTAAAATGCACTTTGCAAACTTGGCAGTTTAGCGCAAGTATGGTAAACTCATTTTGCAAAAGACCTGCTAATAAATGTCAAGCCCAAATTTGAAGAAAGTTGAGTATGCAAAAATGGGGATAGCAAATAGGCCGTTAAGCGTCACTGCCTTGGGACGGCGGCCAGCCAGTAGGTTTGAGGAGGGGGACTAGGCGAAATTGAGTTGCTCCAGATAGGCTTTCACTGTGGCGTAGTATCGCCGGAGAAACTTGATGGCAGAGGCCATCATGTAGACCTTATAGGGCTTACCCTCAGAGCGTTTCTTGTCCATGTACTGGTAGATGGGCTCGTCAGCCGGTGAGGTCTGAAGAATAGTAGACATCACCAGGAAAAGAGTCCTCCTGAGTTTAGCGGAGCCCCGCTTGGAGATGCTGCGGCTGCGGACATCAATGGTGCCGGATTGATACGGCGGAGAGTCAATACCCGCAAAAGCCACCAGGGCGGACTTAGAGTGGAAGCGGCGAACGTCGCCAATCTCGGCCATGAGCTGTGGACCAAGGGTTGCTCCCACAACGTACATCCCCATGACAACGGGATATTCGGGGAGAGTGGAGGCCAGATCCTGCATTTGACGCTTGATAGCGGCCAAAGCCCTGGAGGATGCCTGAAGTTGGGCCACAGCCTGATGGATGAGGAGCTTGGTAGTCTCACACTTGGGCATGAAGCAGAAGTGGCCGGCGGCGGAGGCATAGATGTCAACTGCCTTGTCCTCGCTGAAATTGTAGCCATGCTTCCGGCACCACTTCTCATAGCTTTTGGCGAAAGCCTTTTGGGTCATTTCACAGACACATTCGCAATGCCAGTATTGCTCTATGAAATCCACCCACTTCTCGCTGCCGTCAGTCCTGGCGGGGCTAGTAAAAAGCCTGTTAGCATCCGGGAAGGTGCTATCTAGCAAGGAGATCAAGTTGTTCTTCTGCATCGTCCTCATCTTGCTAAACTGCTCATACTGGCGGTAGCAGGTCTTCAACATCAGCCTGGTATCCTCCTCTGGGTGATACCGAGGCAGGGAGAGCCACTGATCCAGGGCATAGTTTGCCAGCTTGACGGCATCCTTCTTGTCCGTCTTGGCTCTCCGCAAGGAGTTGTTTCCGTAGTCATGCACCAGCATGGCGTTGACTGCTGAAACATAGATGCCGGACTCGTGCAGCGCAAGAGCCACCGGCGCATGGTAGTAGCCCGTGTGCTCCATCACCACACGGGTCTCACCCGGCAGGGATTTGAGTTTCTCAGCCAAGGCGCTCAAGTCCTTGTCGGTGTGAGAAACTTCAAAGGGAGAAAGGACCACTTCTCCAAAGGGCCGCATGACAGCCACGGTACTCTTTCCCTTTGAGACGTCAATGCCTACTGCGTTCATTGTCGTTCCTCCAATCTGAATTTTCAACCGGAACCCATCGTTTTCTCATTGCCGATTCAATCTATTGGGTGACACGAACACTTTAGGCTCAACCTGCTTAAACCGAACGCCGCAATAAGAGGATGGCTGACAGTCTTTTTAACGGACATGAAAGCCCAAGGAGGTATAGGCCAGCCAGTTGCTCCCCTTATTGTAGCTTAGGCATGAGATGGACAGAAGCCCAGCTGGATGCTGGACTTCCAACCAAAAACTATTGTAATAGGAGGTATGACTGATGCATGCCCTTATCAATCGCCCGGTCTATATGGAACAACTTATCAGCTTCCGGGAAAAACAAATTATAAAAGTGGTGACAGGAATCCGCCGTTGCGGAAAATCAACGCTGTTTGATTTGTACTGCGAATATCTGCGAAAGGATGGCGTCGGGGACGATCAGATCATCCGTATCAATCTTGAAGATCCTGATTATTTCGATATACAGGACTATATGCAGTTATACAACCTGGTTAAGGAGCGTCTGATTTCCGATAAAATGAATTATATCTTCATTGATGAAGTACAGACAGTTCCAGACTTTCAGAAGGCTGTGGATGGTCTTTTTATCAAGCCAAACTGCGATGTGTATATCACAGGCTCGAACGCCTATATGCTGTCCGGCGAGCTGGCAACCCTTCTCTCCGGCCGCTATGTTGAGATTAAGATGCTGCCGCTTTCCTTTAAGGAATACATTTCCGCATTGGAAGATGATACGGACTTGCAAATGAAGTACCAGCGCTATATTCAGAATGGATCGTTCCCCTATATTCTGCAATTATCCCGCCGGCGAGACATCAATGCATATTTGGAAGGAATCTATACTTCCATCGTCTTGAAAGACATTGTTGCAAGGCATCGTATATCCGATGCCGGGATGCTTGATAGTGTGATCCGATTTATGTTTGATAACATTGGCAATCTGTGCTCCGCAACCAATATTGCGAATACCATGACCTCCAAAGGGCGCAAGATCTCAGCACCTACGGTGGAAAACTATCTTTCTGCTCTTGTTGACAGCTTTGTTCTCTACAAGGCAGGCAGGTATGATGTGAAGGGAAAACAGCACCTTGCTACCGGCAGCAAGTATTATCTCTCCGACATTGGTTTGCGCTATTATCTGCTTGGCAGCAAGCGGGCCGACCTGGGGCATATTCTGGAAAATGTCGTATATCTGGAGCTGCTGCGCCGGGGTTATGAAATATACATTGGGAAAGTTGGTTCGGCAGAGGTTGATTTTATCGCAATAGGTGACGAAGGCGAAGAATACTATCAGGTAGCGTACACTGTAAATGACGCTGATGGAAAAACTCTCGCGCGTGAGCTTGAGCCATTAGAAAGTATCAAGGATCACAATCCGAAACACCTAATTACCATGGATTTCGTTCCGCTGACTTCCCACAACGGGATCAAGCAGATCAACGCTTTGGAATGGCTGCTGCACTAACTTTATAATAAGAAACCTCGAAGCATAAAAGGGTACCAGGGCCGAGGACACAATTTGGACAGTCAGATCTGAGAGGAAGGGCCGGGAAACCGGCCCTTTACTTATGTTCAGTTTGAGTCCCTCCGGTCCATTTTTCCCATTTCCGCAGCCGAAACCATTCTCTGCAGTCATTTTGCGTTGATGGCAATGCAGAAAGAATGCGCCTTGTAAAAGCCTTTTTTATGCCTCACACATTGACCGTACCATTTCTGACAGGTATAATCGGATTAACAAAAAAAGCTGGAGGTATGTCAGTATGAAAGAAAACATTCGAGCAGACTTCACCCTGCCGGGCGAATCCGGCTATGAACAGCTGACACTGGATCTGGCCCGGCGCTGGGGCGCGGATGTCATTCGTGACAGCGACGGAACACATCTCTCCCCGGAAATTCTCTCTGCCGGATACCGTGTCTACTCAACCATCTGTATTATCCGCGAGCATAATGCCTTTGCCGCTGCGCATCCGGATGCACAGCAGCAGACGTTCCTCTCCTCGGATCCGGTCATCGCCACCTCCGAAACCCTCGTCATTCATCCTCTGGACGGCTATTTCACGGAACAGTTTGAACTCAACGACTCCCCGGAGGCACTCCCCTACTGGCAGGTCTGGGACCGGACAGCCAATGAGCTGCTTTCCCGTGATGAGTGGACTTATTCAAACGGAGAGGTGCGCATTGGTCATGCCCGGCCCTGGCACCGCTATACTGTCTCTTTCCTCTGCTGGCGCATCTGGGAGGAGATCAATATGTACAATCACACCACCAACCACTGGACCAGTGAGCATCTGCGCCAGCTGGATCCACGGCATCCCGAAGCATGGACCTATCTTTGCGGCTGGCTCCGGGACTGGTGTGTCCGGAATCCGGATACCGATGTCGTCAGGCTTACATCGCTTTTTTACAACTTCGTCTGGATCTTCGGCAGTGACCCCCGGCGCAGAAGCCGTTTTGTCGACTGGGCCAGCTATGACTTCACCGTCAGCCCCGCCGCACTTCGTGCCTTTGAGGCCGAATACGGATACGCCCTCACCGCCGAGGACTTCATCCATATGGGAAAACTCCAGGCCACACACCGTCCGCCTACCCGCCATAAACTTGATTACATGGACTTTATCCAGCGCTTTGTGGCAGACCGTGCCCGTCAGCTGGTCAGCATCATCCACGAATACGGCAAACAGGCCTATGTCTTCTACGATGACAGCTGGGTCGGCATGGAGCCGTACGGAAAGTATTTCGGAACCGTGGGTTTTGACGGACTCATCAAGTGCGTCTTTTCCGGCTTTGAGTGCCGGCTCTGCGCCGGGGCCAGTGTTCCGGTTCACGAGCTCCGCTTCCATCCGTACCTGTTCCCGGTAGGCCTCGGCGGCCTTCCCACTTTCATGGAGGGCGGCCACCCTGAAAAAGATGCCATGGATTACTGGCTGCATGTCCGCCGCGCCCTGGCCCGGCAATGCGTGGACAGAATCGGCCTGGGCGGCTATCTGCACCTGACACAGGATTTCCCGGCCTTTGTGGATACCATCACCGAAATCTCGGATCAGTTCCGGTCCATCAAGGCGCTGCATATGGCCGGTGCTCCGGCTGAGCTGCCTGTCACCGTCGGCATTCTCACCACCTGGGGCTCCCTTCGCAGCTGGACGCTTTCCGGTCATTTTCACGAAACCAATACCAATGTTCTCATCCATGTGCTTGAGGCACTCTCCGGCCTTCCGGTCAGTGTCCGCTTCCTTTCCTTTGAGGACCTCCCCCGGTCTCTGTCAGGCATTCAGGTTCTCATCAATGCCGGTGCCGCCGGCGATGCCTGGAGCGGCGGCGATGCCTGGAAAGATCCGGAACTCTCTGCCGCAGTCACCCGGTTTGTCCATGAGGGCGGCAGCCTGATCGGCTTTAACGAGCCT
Organism: Christensenella sp. UBA4263; assembly: GCA_002395225.1. GTDB lineage: Bacteria > Bacillota > Clostridia > Christensenellales > Aristaeellaceae > Ventricola. The sequence continues at coordinate 24,702 of DGWH01000115.1, read as the reverse complement.
TCCGCCGTACCCGGACTGGATACCAATTTTGCCCTTGCGCATCTGTTTGGCATCGACCTTAATACCGGTGACTATGCCTGCCATCTGCCCTGGGATCTCCCCGTTTCAAACCCGCCCGTTTCCATTCCGGAGGATACCCTGGGACATAAGACCGATCTCCGTGTCCTTTCCCCGGATGTGGAAATCTGGGTCTCTGAAAACGGCATCCCGCAGATGACCCGTGCCCGCTTTGGCAAAGGTCAGGCCATCTATCTGAGCGGCTTCCACTATTCGCCTCAAAGTGCCCGTATGCTCCTCGACCTCATTGTGCTTCTGACAGGCGTTTCCCCTGATACGGCCGGGACCGCAGACCTTTCCTGTGTGGAAACGGCCTGGTATCCGGCAAGTCAGACCCTTCTGCTGATGAACAATTCGGATCAGGCCGCAGATACCCGGGTTGCCTGGCCGGCGGGACATTGCACCGTCCATCTGGCACCGTTTGAAACCTGTTTTCTTGAAAATCCAGCCCCCGATGCCTGAGCCTGCATAAGTGCGGGCAGCTGCCGGTTTGCCGGATACAGGCAGTGAACAATCCCTGCACCGAAAAATACCGTTGCTCATAAGCAGCCACAGAAAACAGGGATTCGCACAGCAACCTGTTCGAATCCCTGTTTTTATCACTTGTTGAAACCCGGATATTTGGCCTCTCTCCAAAGAGCTGCCGGCCTTTGTGATATCATCGCACTGTTTGTCTGAGAACCGGATTGGGCACATCTGATTCTTCCATGCAGCCACCGTACAGCAATAAACCACTGAACAGCAGAGATCCTGAAACATCCCTGCTGCCAAAAACAAAAGCAGGTACATGATGAACATTACCACTTCGCGCCTGGTCCTGACAAAAAACGGACCTGACTACCTTGAAAGCACCTACGCCTATGCCGGTGACAGGGACAACGCCCGGCTTATGGTCTATCTCCCCTTTGCCTCCCTTGAAGAAACAGCGGCGTTTCTCAAAAAAGCCGCAGAGGAATGGGAAAAGCCCTGTCCCGCCTTTTACGAATTTGCCGTTCTCATGAACCGGGTTCATGTGGGCGGCCTCACGCTGTACATTCTCGGGGAAGACCGGCAGACGGCAGAGCTCGCCTGGATCATAAACCCCGGATATGCGCGTCAGGGCATTGCCTTTGAAGCGGCCCGGGGCCTGATCCGATATGCCCGGCAGGCCCTGGGAATCCGCCGTTTCATTGCGCAGTGTGACAGCGAAAACACGGCCTCCCGCCGGCTGATGGAGAAGCTCGGGATGCACTTTTATTCCTGTACCGGCGGACGGTTTAACCGCTCATCGGAGGAAGAACGTCAGGAACTGACGTACGAACTGTTTTCAAGTGAGGTCACCGATGAATAAACTCACCGATACCAAAATCAATATCCGCCGTCTCGGGAAAACGCTCGGACTCATCTGCAATATCGCTGAACTTGTTTTCATTCTCCTTACCGTTGCCGGTATCCTGGCTGCCTTTACTTCCCTGTTTTACCCGGATGCCATTTCGCATCTGAACAGGCTGTTCAGCCAGAATTCGGTTTACCGCCTGCTTCTGCACTTTGCCGGACTCACTCAGATGGAGCCCCGATATGCGGCGGCAATCGGCTGTACCGTCACGGCCATTACGTTTGGCGTTCTGCTCCTTTTCACACGTATTTTCAAGCGCATGCTTCTCCGGCTGATCAGCAGTGAAAAGCCTTTCACGCTTGAAACCGCTTCTGCTGTCCGGAAGTATTCCCTGTTTATTCTCATTTTGCTGCTGTACAATCCCGTCATCGCCGTCATCCTGTTCCTGATGGCCTACCTCTTTTCCTATCTGGTGAAATACGGTGCCCTGATTCAGCAGAAAGCGGACGAAACCTCCCGCATTCAGGGAGAGATGATCGTCTCCTTTGCTGAAATCACGGAAAATAAATCCGGGCAGACCGGTCAGCATATCCGGCGCGTTGCCGAATATACGAAAGTTCTGGCGCGTGAACTGGGCTTTTCCCCGGAGGAAACCGAGAACATCGGGCTGGCTTCCACCATGCACGACATCGGCAAGCTGATGATTCCCTCCGAAATCCTGGATAAGCCCGGAAAACTGACGGACGCGGAATACGGAATCATCAAAACACATCCCACGTATGGCGGACAGCTGCTTGAAAACGTAGAGGGGGATATTATCCGGCTTGCCCGGACCATCGCCCTTGAACACCATGAACGGCCTGACGGACGCGGATATCCCGGAGCCCTTAAGGGAGAGGAAATCAGTCTGGAAGGCCGCATTGTTGCGGTAGCGGATGTCTATGACGCCCTGACCAGCCGACGCAGTTACAAGGAAGCCTGGACGGAGGATAAAGCCTTTCAGGAAATCGTCAAAGGCAGCGGCACCCAGTTCGATCCGCGGGTTGTTCATGCCTTTCAGACCGCCTATCCGGAAATCCGGCACATTCAGCAGCAATACAGAGATGCATAACCTTTTCCCGGCGGACTGTCCCAATACAAAAAGTCATTCACCTGTGTGAATGACTTTTCTGCATGAAAACGTTATTTTTCTCCGAAAAACAGACGGCTGGCATTCCCGTAAAGGATATCCTCTTTGTCTTTGTCCGGAAGCCGGGCGGCAAGCACCATGTTCACGCATTCCTCATAGCTGTATTCTTTCAGAACTGAAGGATAATCCGTTCCAAAAAGCAGTTTGTCCGCTCCCAGAATCCCGGCGGCTTTTTCAAGGTAGGCCGCGGTCTTTCTGTACGGCTTCGGATCAGGACGAATATTGTGTGTCAGGCTTGAAATATCCATCCAGACATTCGGCAGTGCAAGGCATTCAAGGGCTTTCTGCCATTGATCCTCATTTTCCTCTCTGCCGTTTGGCGCCAGCAGATGACAGAAAACAAAGCAGGCCTCCGGATGAGCCGTGACCAGCCGGCGCGCCGCATCCACCTGCCAGCTGGGACTTGAAAACTTTCCGATATCCAGAATGATCACCTGACCAAGGCTGGCGGCATAATCAATCGCCTCCGTCATTACCTCGTCATTAAGGCGCAGCGCCGGATGCAGACCGGTCAGGCCGGAACCAATGCTCAGTTCAAATTTGACCGCCTTAAAGGAAAGTTCCTCAAAGAGATGCGCCCGAACCCGCTTCATTCCGGCTGCATATGGATCATACATTGCCGCACCCGTGAGCCGGTCCGGATACCTCTGCATGGCATCCCATGTGGCCAGGTTCTGAAAACCGTAATAGTTTCCCTGAAGGAGAACCGCCCGTTCAACACCGTTTTCATCCATCTCCCGGATGAGATCTTCAGCGGTCACCCGGTCCGCCCCAAAGCATTCCGGAATCAGCTGAATCACGGATCCTGTTGCATACCTGGCCCGTCCGCTTCCATCACCGAGTGCACGAAGTTCACCCTCTTCACCCGTTCCTGCAATCGTCGAAACGATGTGCACATGACTGTCAATAATCCTCACACGTTCCACCTCCGTCTGATTTTCCTTTCCGGGACTCACTGTTAATCGTTTGTCCGGGCTGCAGTCCGGGGGACCGGATTTGACTCACTGCTGCAGCGCGGCAAAGCCATTTCTGACAATCCTTTTTGCCGGACCCTTTCCTGCAAAAAACCTTTCTTTTCCCATTGTACATGCAAAGCATGGAGGGATCAACAGAAAAAGTAAGAAATCTCATGAACCCTGGCAGAAACAAAACATGTCACTAAGAGCCTGGGAAATAATTATCTGAACGATTTTGCTCACAATTATGGAATTTGGTTTCGAAGGTCCGGGAGATTCGATCTATGTTGCCCGGCGGCTGGCCGTGTAATGCACTTGAGCCCATTGTGACAGCTGTGTTTCAGCCGGCCATATCTGGCATTAAAAGCATGACCGACGCAGTAAGCAGACTCTTAACGAACACATGCTAAAGTCAGGAGCAAAATTCGATTGATCAAATCTGCCGGATTGCGGTATAATCTGGTCGGTGAAACAAATTGAGGAAAGAGGGTGATCGTCTGATGTCGGATTTGGTAAAACGGGATGTTAAAAATACGGTGTTTATTGATCTTTTTGCGCACGACGAATACCGACTTCAACTGTTTCAGACAATACATCCGGAGATAACGGATGTAACCGCAGATGAACTGCCGATTATCACCATCAAACCGGTGATCACGAACCATCTGTATAATGATCTGGCATTCATGTTTCGGGATAAACTGATGATATTCGTGGAAGCACAGTCCACCTGGTCTCTTAATATTTTGATTCGAATTCTGTTGTATCTGGCAGAAACGATTCGGGAATACCTGCATAACAGGAACATGGATATTCATGACGAAAAGATGCATAAGATTCCGATGCCGGAATTTTATGTAGTCCATACAGGAAAAAGGAAAACACCGAAAACAATTTCCCTGAAGAAGGATTTTTTCTGCAACGAAATGTGCCAGTTAGATCTGGAAGCGAAGGTGTTTAGTATTGAAACCGACGACATCATTGGCCAGTACATCATTTTCTGTCATGTGATGGATGAACAGATTGACAAGTACGGCAGAGTGAGGAAAGCAGCGATAGAAACAGTCCGGATCTGTCGGGATCGAAATGTTCTGAAGGATTATCTGAATGAGCGGGAAAAGGAGGTTGTTGATATCATGAGTGCGATTTTTACTCAGGAATATGCCGTAAATCAGTACGGGAACGCTATGAAGCAAGAAGGCAGGAACGAAGGCAGGAACGAAGGCAGGAACGAATTAGCTCAGTTGCTTAAAAAGCTTTTATCGCTTGGTAAGGGCGAGGAAGTAGAGAAGGTAATAAATGATACGAACTATATGCAGAAACTTTTGAAGGAATATAGTTTGGTCGAGGGTTGAGTAACATTCGGCCTATTGTGCTCTTTGAGATAACGCAGTTTTTCCCTCGAATATCTGTAAAATAGTTCTAAAAACTGTCTGGACAGGCTGGCACTGTATCGGAACAATCTGACCCTGGTTGGAATTCCTTATGATAAGACCGCAGCAAATGACCATGTTGCTTTCAAGCACCACAGCTGTAAGATTGAAAAAAGCATAAGGCATGTGCCTTTCAAATGTCACCGGACGGACCGAAAAAACATTCGGTCCGTCCGTCTGTTCATTCTTTCACAATTCCGTTCAACGTGATATACTTTCTGTTGTTTCGTTTTCATTTACGGAATACCTTTCGTGCATTCCGGCAGATTGACGAACTCCGGAGCGGCCCTGTCGCGCAGCGACGGTCTGTCCAGGCTGCGCGACAGGGCCGCTCCGTCAAATGACCAAAGCTGAGGAGGAGGTCCCCTTTATGCATCTCTCAACCATCTGTGTTCAGGGCGGTTATACCCCGGGAAACGGCGAGCCCCGTCAGATCCCGATCATCCAGTCCACGACATTCCGGTATGAAACCAGCGAGGACATGGGAAAACTCTTTGATCTCGAGGCAGAAGGCTATTTTTACACGCGTCTGCAGAATCCGACCTGCGATCTGGTCGCGGCAAAAATCTGCGCGCTGGAAGGCGGAACGGCCGCCATGCTGACCAGTTCCGGACAGGCTGCCAATTTTTTCGCACTGTTCAATCTCTGCAGCTGCGGTGATCATATTGTCGCTGAATCCAGCATTTACGGCGGCACCTACAACCTGATTTCCGTCACCATGAAACGCATGGGCATCGACGTCACATTTGTCCCGCCGGATGTATCGGATGAAGAGCTGGATGCTGCCTTCCGTCCAAATACCAAAGCGGTTTTCGGTGAAACCATTGCCAATCCCGCACTGACCGTGCTTGACATTGAACAGTTTGCCGCGGCAGCGCACCGGCACGGCTGTCCCCTGATTGTCGACAACACCTTTGCAACGCCGGTCAACTGCCGTCCCTTTGAATTCGGCGCCGATATCGTTACCCATTCCACGACCAAATACATGGACGGGCACGGTGCCTCCCTGGGCGGTGCCATCGTTGACAGCGGACACTTTGACTGGATGAAGCACGCAGATCGGTTCCCGGGCCTCTGTCAGCCGGATGAGAGCTATCACGGCATTACCTATGCGGAACGCTTTGGAAACGCCGGCGCGTTCATTACCAAATGCACGGCCCAGCTGATGCGTGATTTCGGTTCCATGCAGTCCCCGCAGAACGCCTTCTATCTGAATCTGGGCCTTGAAAGCCTTCATGTCCGCATGGCTCAGCACTGTAAAAACGGTCAGGCCATGGCCGAATTCCTGGCTGCGCACCCCAAGGTTGCTCATGTCAGCTACTGCGGCCTCCCAGGGGATCCCTACCATGCCCGTGCGCAGAAATACCTGCCGAACGGGTCCTGCGGCGTCGTCAGCTTTGAGCTGAAAGGCGGACGCGAGGCGGCCTCCGTCTTCATGCGTTCCCTGAAGCTGGCGGCCATTGAAACCCATGTGGCGGATGCCCGGACCTGCTGTCTCAATCCTGCCACCAGCACGCATCGTCAGATGAATGACGAGCAGCTGAAAAAAGCCGGTGTTCCGGCCGGCCTCATCCGCATCAGCTGCGGACTTGAGGAGACAAATGATCTGATTGAGGACGTCGCGCAGGCGCTCTCTCAGGTTGAAGCCGAGGTGAAATAATGCCCATCTGTATTCCTGACCAGCTTCCCGCCATTGAAATCCTGCACCGGGAAAACATTTTCGTCATGCAGCATCAGCGGGCCTGTACCCAGGACATTCGTCCGCTTCAGATTCTCCTTGTCAACCTGATGCCCAAAAAGATCCAGACTGAGACCCAGTTTTCACGTCTTCTCGGGAATACACCCCTGCAGATTCAGCTGGAACTGGTTGCCCCCAGAAGTCACGTTCCCGCCAACACCCCGCCCGAACACCTGAGTGCCTTTTACAAATCCTTTGAGGAAATCCGCCACCGGAATTTCGACGGCTGCATCATCACCGGCGCGCCGGTGGAACATCTGGAATTTGAAGAGGTGGATTACTGGCAGGAGCTCACCGAGCTGATGGACTGGACCGAAACCCATGTTCACAGCACGTTTCATATCTGCTGGGGAGCACAGGCAGCTCTTTATCACAAATTCGGCATCCGGAAACACCCCCTGCCCGAAAAGCTGTTCGGCGTTTATCCGCATACGGTAGACTACCGGCAAAGTATTCTGTTCCGCGGGTTTGACGATGTCTTTTACGCCCCCCATTCCCGGCACACCACCGTTTTCCGCGAGGATATTGAGGCTGTCCCGAGCCTGCGGATCCTTGCCTCCTCCGCAAAGGCCGGCGTCTATGCCGTTTATGCAAAACATCATAAGCAGTTCTTTGTCATGGGGCACTCTGAATACGATCCCGACACCCTGCAGCAGGAATACCTGCGTGACCTTTCCCAGAATAAGCCGATTCATGTTCCCGAACATTACTATCCGGATAATGATCCGTCCCGGGAGCCGGTGGTCACCTGGCGTGCCCACGCAAATCTGCTGTTCTGCAACTGGCTGAACTACTTCGTTTATCAGACCACCCCGTATGATCTTGAGCTCATTCCCTCCCATCAGGAAAGCGACTCCTGATCCCTCCGTTTACGGCAAAAAGCCTGACATCAATGTGATGTCAGGCTTTCTTTGTCCGGGGGTTATTCCCCGCTGATTTTTGTATCGACAATCCGGTTCTTCCCGCTTCCTTTTGCGTGATACATCCGGTTGTCCGCCAGCAGGAACATCTCCCGCAGGCTGTATCGTTCCCCTTCCCGGGCCCGGAAAACGCCGATGGAATACCCTGCCTGGGTACTCCGTCCCCCTTCCTTCACCCAGGGGCGGTTCGCCATCAGCTTTTTCAGTTCCTGATCAACCACCTGCTCCTCCACATCCGGCAGAAGAACCAGGAATTCATCCCCGCCATACCGGTAGCAGTGGTCTTTCCCGAAGGAGTTGATCAGGTCTGTCCCGGTTTCCTTGAGCACCCGGTCACCCTCATCGTGTCCGAAATGATCATTGATGGACTTGAAATTATCCAGGTCCAGCATGATCACCGTCATGTCCTTTCCCTCGTATCTCGAATAGTCCTGACGCAGCGCCAGGCGGTTGCGGATCCCGGTAAGCGGATCATACATGGATACTTTCTGAAGCAGCTGATTCTCCTCGCTCAGATCCCGGGTCAGCTTATGCACCTCTTTGAATGCCCTCATCTCCGCATGCTTCAGTTCACAGACAAATACCAGATCAACCACAATGCCAAACAGCGAAACCAGGACTTTTGCCATATTCTGCCCGGTAAACTGGATAAAACTGTGATCGATCGAAAAGAAAAACAGCGTATAGAGAAACATGATAATGCCGGCGACAATCCCTCCGGAATAACCAAATAAGGCGGAGGAAATCACCAGGCCGGCAATCAGAATCATGTTGGGATTTGGGATATTAAACCGGTAAACAAAAAAAATCAGGAAAACCATCAGGGTTGCTGCAATCAGGACACTGTACATCGGTTTTACCTGTACCTGCAGCAAAGACCTTCTCTGAGAGATGGTTTCCTTTCGCGTCGCGTTCAAAACTTTTCCTCCTGCAAAAAATCTCCGTCGTTTCAAATTCGTGAGCATACACGCATTCTTCCATGAACAATTATACTGTATCCGGCAGAATAGTCAAGCTTTTATAGTCAATATCTGGGGATAATAATGATCATTCATCACTGAAATCCACAGAGTAATCCCTTTTCAATAAGACGCAATGACAAAGAAAAACCTCCGCACCTCTGAACGGAATGGGCGCGGAGAGAACTCATTCATTTTTCAAACTCTGCCAAGCATATTGTACGATCCTGCACCTATGCTTCTTCTTTCCCGTCCCGGCATCTTTATCGTATGTAATGACTACCAGAAGGATAGGGCGGCCATAATTTTCCAGTCCATAGGTGTACTTCTTGTTAATGATTTGGCCGATCGCACTTTCTGCAGATTCTTTCCATTTCAACTCAATGAGAAGAATCGGCCAGTCAGAATCGACCAGGGGAATATACGCCACATCCGCAAATCCTTCACCTGCAGAGAGCTCCTCAAACTGCAGGTAATGATCCTTGTACGTATAGTAAGCCAGCTTGATGACACTGCGAAGACTGTCCTCTTTATTATAATAAATCGGCGCCGTTTCTTCCGCATGCACTTTTTCAATTTGTGCCGCCACAGCCTCTTCGTCCCCCTGAATCGTATCATTAAAGAGTTTTTCGCTTTCTTCGAGGCGTTTTAATGTTGCTTCATGCTTTACCTCACGAATGGTTTTCTGAAACTCCTGCCTGATTTCCTCATTCGGGATTCTCGCCATTTTCGTCTCAGCATCATATGCCAGATATCCCAGATGAATCAGCAATGTCAGAACATCGTTCTTTCCCTTAAAGGTTGTAAGATCGTTCGCGAAACCTGTCGGATTGACTTTTACCCCGATTCCGCCAACAAGCTCTGCAATCGTCCTGGTCAGTCCATTATAATCCCTGCTGATATAATCCATCAGAGGTTCCGCTGTGGAGCTCTCTGCCCAATAGGAATCAAAATCGTCGTTTTCAATTGCTTCCATCACAGAATTGGGATTGTAAACCGCCCCAATACCTTTGAAATGGTATCCATCATACCACTGTTTCATTTTTTCAGAATCGATCTGATGTGTTTTGCACAGCTGTCTGACTTCATCTTCCGTAAAACCCACATACGGCCCAAATTTGCGTGGCTTTATGACAGTAAACTCCTTGAAATCGGAAATGGCTGACTGTGAGCCATCTTTTTTTTGGAAGAATCCCTGTCATATACGCTGCAGCAACCGCTTTCGGGGTAAAGTTCTCGTTTTTGAACCATCCTCTCAGCAAATTCAGGTATGCTGTCTGTGCCACTTCATCATCCATGGCCTCCCTGATCACTGCATCCCACTCATCGATAATGAAGATAAACGGTTTGCCGCCCTCTGATTCCGCACATCGAAGGAGATAATCATTCAGTGTGTCGCCCTCTTTCGGCACAAACCCGCTTTCAACAAGATCTTTCCACAAAGCGTTCTTGATCATGCCCGGCACTTCACGCAAAGAAACACCAGAGTCTTTTGCCGCTGAAATAAAGCCCGTAATATCCAGACAAATGACGTTAAACTGATTTAAGTATTTCTCAAAGTCCTTCGCATCCGCAATCTTCTTATCCTTAAACAACTCATGAGAATCACACGAGCGATCATAGTATGCCGTCAGCATCTTAGCCGCATACGTTTTCCCAAAGCGACGCGGACGGCTGATACAAACCAGACTGTTTTCTTTCCCAATCCGCTCGTTCATAAGACTAATCAGGCCGGTCTTATCCACATATTTTTGTCCGGCAATCCTTGTAAAACTCACATTGCCCGGATTCACATACACACCCATATTCAGCCTCTTTCTGAAGTTAGGCGGGTAAAATCCACCATATTTGTCATTATGGACAAGTGTCGGAAATTCTTGAAATGAGTGTCGTTTTCGTCGTATTATCCCCCCCAGAGACTGTCCAGAAACTATTGAAGAAGCAAAAGTTTTTGGACAGCTGCAACAAAAAAGTCACCCCTCTGGAGCCTTAAACCTGGTAATTACTCACATGTCAAAAACGTTTTTGGACAGTCTCCCCAGGTCAGGGATGGCGGCATACTTACACCAAAGGTGTGTATGATGGGCGACTTGTCGTCTCCGCCAGCCTATCAAACACAGTTTCCGTCCCCCGCCTTTTCAATCCGAACGAGACCGTTTACCTTGAAAATCCGTGACGGGCTCTTATTTTTTGTGGCGGATAGACCACTATGAAGCAATCAGTTCACACCTCATCCTCATAATACTCGAGATACTTTTTCCTTTCATCCTCTCCGAACGCCTTCAGGTATTCTTCTACAGTCTGACCTTTGCGGAAAAGATCGCCCGGAGATAGCTGCAATACCGGGTTGTTGTCCATTATCGCTTGGGCGCGTTCTAATTCCGTCCTTGTGGCAATGTATTTCTGTTTTACTGATTTGAGCTTGTCAGGTATGGTTCTTGCCAGCCTTCCGTCTTCAAGCAGCACAGATAACAGCTTTTCTCTAACATACCTATCAGACTTAATCCCCAGTCGCTCCTGTATTTCTGCTCTTGAACGAGGTTGATCGCAGAAACTGATGATGACCTGAAGTTTGTCTTCAACATCACCACCAGTGGTGGTGTTAGTGGTTATGTCAGTGGTGGTGTTGGTGCCTATGGCATAGCCTACGCTTGACACAAGTGGCAACGTCAATATCGTCCGATCAGGATTGCCAAACTTCTCTTCAACAATCGGGTTCTCCAACCCCACCGCTTTCCAAGCATGAAATATGTCTGGCACTCCTGAACCGGCGTGTTCACCCAAGCCGATCAGGTTAAACATCTTGAACAGCCCCTTATTTCTCGGCTGCGAGATACCGCCCTTGAGCATCTGCTTTTTGCCTGTGATGATCGTTCCGGGATTCGCCATGACAATTTTATCCGGGTACTTTTCGATCACGACACTCCACCCCTGGTAAAAGTCCGTATTAACGAGACAGTTCACGAGCGCTTCCCTTACAGCGTCATGCTGAGGAGTCTCATCTACTCTCACCTGATCGACCAACTTGAAAGGTTTCTTGAGATCAAGAAGGCTGAATTGCAAAAGTAACGGGCACAGGTAGAGATGGCGTGCCCGTTAGTTTTACAGTGCCCATTAGTCTGACATAAAAAAGCCCCAAAACGGTGAAATTCATGACGAAATAAGTCTTTCACACGTTTTTGGGGACTTGGAAAACTACAAAAGGGCATAGCGAAACAGGAGGTTTTAGCCAGCTTTTCAAAAAAGTGAAAGACTAAAAGCATCTCCTGAGCTTGTTTATTGGCAATGGTAATGGGCACGAAAAGAGAGGGGGCAGGAGCAAAAGAACGTCAACTGTATCGCTTACGAGCTCAGACAACTGTAAAACGTGGATGGGCAAATCGGAATTCCAGTATAGCAAGAGGAAAGTCGATTATCGCCATGCAGATAAGTGGACTTTGCCTCGGGATCCACAAGAAGCTCAGAACTAGAATACTGCGTTTCTTCTCGTATTTCAAGCGGGAGAAGGAAATTGCGACAAAACTTGTTGCAAAAAGCCGGGTTTTGTCGCAAAAAGATGAAAATTGCAACAAATAACGGGCACAATCTATTGGCTAAAGGAAGTATTGTGGCTGTCCAACATGCGTAGGAAGGTTCTCTTCATGACAACGCATAGGAAAGGAACTACGAGCTCCTCTGCGCCCGTCAAGGTGCTTTCACGGCATAAAAGCCAGAAGTGAGGCTGCACACATACTGAAAGTCAGCGGCTGGCATTTATTCCATGTTCACCTTGACGTGCTTGCTTTCCCGCGTTACGTCATCCGTGCCGCTTCCGGGCTAAGATGCCTGCCATACTCAGGTGTAGCGAATCGGGATCTCATCATAACGCGGGAAAGACGGACATTTCTTCCTGGAATGTAGCTTTTTGCCTCCGGCGGACCGCAACCGGACTATCTGCCTGCCAACGGCTGGCCAAATGGGCATGTAAGTCAGGTGGGATTTTGTAAGACTAACGGCAACGATTTTTCAAGATTCCGTTGGTGTAAGACTTACGGGCACGCGACCGCCCGACCTGTGCCCGTTACTTTTGCAATTCACCCTTTTCGAATATCACATAATTTTTATTCGAATTAATTTGACAATTTCACCGATTTTGTGTAAAATGATTTTATATTATATGAACGTTTTAACCAATTCTGATAGTATGGATTATCCGTACAATTTGGATGATCCTGGCCCTGCCGCGCAAGCGGCAGTTTGCAGACTCAGATCTCCAACAAAGACGCTCTGGCATATGACAAGTGTGAGACCTGCAGACTGGCCCTGCCCAAAAAGCGGCAGTTTGCAGACTCAGGCCTTGGACAAAGCTGCTCGGTCATATGGCAAGGATGAAACCTGCAGACTGGCCCTGCCATGGGCAGGGCGTCAGAGATAACCAACGGTACCCAGAGACCAGACTATAGCACATAAAAGGAGGGGAATTCATGTCTTATCTGTCGGATTACGAACACCGAACCAGCTGGAAGCAAAATCCTTTTTGCGGACAATACCCAACCCACTACCAATTGCCGGATGCCATTACAGTCAGTGGACAGTGTCGGCCATACAACGGCGCAGCCGTGGCGTTCCACATAAGAGATGATCTCCTCAGCCGGGTACTGAATATTCAGAACTGTCTGTACGCTCACCCGGAGAGCGCCTCTCAGCTGGCGGAGCGGCTCCCCGAGTCGGCCCTGCACATGGTTTTGCATGATCTGGTCTCCCCCGAATACTGCACGGTGCATGAGATGCTCGGATCGGACGGAAATCTCTCGGAGGGGTTCCGGCACGAAATCACGGAGGACATCACGCAGGCTCTCAGCATTCTCAAAAATGTCCGGCGGGAACACCTCGGGCTGCATATCCGCATGCGGGCAGACCGGATTGTCAATCTGCTCTCCAAATCCCTCGTTCTGCTCCTGCGGCCGGAGACCGAGCAGGATTTTGAACGCTTCATGGCCCTTTACCGCGCCTTTGACCCGGTGGCCACCTTTGACTATCCCCCGACGCCGCACATCACGCTCGCCTATTTCCGTCCCGGCAATATCAATGCAGACGCTCTGGGACAGATCATCGACGCCGTTCAGATTCAGGATGATCCGCCCATGGTCATTGATTTCCCGATTTCCGACCTCTGTGTCCGGATGTATCGGAATCTGGCGGAATACACCGACATCGCGGAGCGCATCTGCTTTATCTGTGATGACGGTCTCAGCCGCAGCGTCATGGCGGCCAGCATTATTAATCATCTCGCTGCCCAGCGCGGCCTCCCTCTCTATGCGGAGGCACGCTCTGCCACACCCGGCACCGCCGGCCAGTCGGTTCTGGAGCCGGTCTGGCATATGCTGATGAACTACGGCATTCCCTGCACCCACAGCGATCATACCGTCCGCTACCTGACGGATGAAGATGTGCACCATTTCACACAGTTTGCCGTTTTTTCGGACAAGGCGGCGGACAGGATTGCCCTCCTGGACCTCCCGTCCAAGCGCTACGTCCCCATCAGCCGCTACTTCTTCGGCATCCGCGACCCTGCCTTTGAAACCTCGTATGAAAAGGTCTTTGCGGAAATCTACACCCAGTGCCTGCTTTATCTGGACACCTACTCCGCCAGCGCTCTGTGAACAGCCAAAAATCCCTCTCACCTTGTCGTGAGAGGGATTTATTTGGTTTTTCTTTCTCAGTAAACGCGCATCCAGTCCTCCACACAGGCAAAGGGGCCTGCCAGCGGACGGATCTCCCGGTGCGCGCCAAAGTAGTCCTCATCAAAGACAATCGGCGAACCATCCGGGTTCTCGAATTTTTCCTCCGGTTCAAACGCCTCGCCCAGCGTCGCGGTGGAGACAATGGCCTGGTTTCCGGCTTTCAGGGCCTCGCCCAGGTTGGTTTCAAGGAAAACCTCATCGTCCTCCTCCGTCAGCTTCAGCACGATTTCCTGCTTACTGACCGCATCCTTTTCACAGGACATGGGCCTGGCCCCGCCGAAATAGACGTTGCCCGCGGCCCAGACGGGAAGCTTGTAATAGTACTTGTCCCGGTCACCCGCGGCACCCATGCCGCAGTAGCCCTCAAACATGGACACGTACTGCTCCCAGTCCGGATACCCCTCATACTTAAAGGTTCCCACGTAGGGATTTCCGTCGCTCCAGGGAGAGTCTTTCATGCTCTCATAGATGGACATCATTCCCGGCCGGATGGGGCGCTGAAGGAAGATATTGTTGTAAAAACGCATGTCGCCGTGGAGGATGGTCATGAAGCCGGCCACCTCTGTCCGGTGCGGAAGGTGATACGGGGTATACCGGGGACAGGGGATTTTGCCGGAACCGTTGTCAACGCCCAGACCCACGGCCGTAAAGGAACCGGCAATCAGGTTGTGGACCAGTGCCACGCCCTGGGTCGGCAGTTTCAGCGCATGATCCGAGAGCAGAATGTTGTTGTCCACCAGCGTCGGACCGTGACTCACCTCAATGAAGATATCCTCCCCGAGGCCGTCAATACAGTCGGGATTGGCATTCCGGTCATCCGGAAGCGTATTGTCATGGAACAGATTCTGCGTCACGCGGGTTCCCTGCGCCTGCCAGTCCAGCCAGAGACCGCGGGTGCAGTGATGAATGTGATTCCGGCGGTAAATGACATCAATGGCCGCATGCATCTTGATGCCGCCGATTTCCGCGCCCGCCAGATTCTGCTTGTTGTTGATGTGGTGAATGTGGTTGTCCTCAATGATGGAGAAGACCCCGCCCAGATGACCCACGATTCCGGTCTGTCCGCAGTCGTGAATATTGCAGCGGCGGATGATATGGGAGCCGATGTTCTCCTTCGTCCATCCCTCCCGCTGTGCCTGGATGATGCAGTCTCTCTCCGTCTGTGTGCCGTGTTTCAGTTTGTGGAACAGCCAGCGGTTGTCATTTTCCGGCTGCAGGTATTTGCCCAGGGAGATGCCGGAACACTTGGAATCGGACACCTCGCAGTCCTCAATGATCCAGCCTTTGGACCAGTGCGGCCCGATCATCCCCTCCTGGTAAGCCGTCGGCGGCGCCCACTGCGTTGCCGCCTTGCACACGGTAAAGCCGGAAAGGGTGATATAGCCGATTCCCTCCCGTGAGGGATAGAAGCAGTTGCGGCGGACATTGATTTCCACGGTTTCCTCGTTGGGATCCTCACCCTGGAAATTCGCATAGATCAGCGTCTCATCCCTGGCCTCATCCTGCTCGGTATACCAGGTATAGACCGAGAATTCCGGATCCCAGGACTTTTTGTAGACCTTCGGGTTCCGTACATCCTCAAGGCTTGTGACCTCATACATGGATTTCCCGTTCAGATAGACCTCACCGGTATGGGCGATATAGTGCGCAATGTACCAGTCGCCCTCCACCCGGGTGGTATAGGGATTATAGTTTCCAAACAGGCTGTTGGGGATGCGGGCCAGATAGGTATTTCCCTCAACATTTGTCCACCCTTTGACCACTTCCGCGCCGGTGATGACCGCCGTTCCGGGCAGAGCCCGGTAAACGATCCGCGCCTCTTCCGTTCCTGCATGTTTGGGATCCACATATTCCCGGTAAATGCCCGGGGCGACAAGGATCTCATCCCCCGGCAGGGCCACATTGGCCGCCTCCTGAATCCGTTTGAACGGATACTCCTCTGTTCCGCAGCCGCTTCTGAAAACGGACGCGTTCACATAATATCTCATTTTTCCCCCTCTTTTTTCAGGCCTCAGCATTGCTTATTGGCCAAACTGCCGCAGTGCGGCAGAGCCGGTCTGTTTCAGGCTCAGTTAACCCTTTACGGCGCCTGCCATCATGCCCTTGACCAGCTTGTCCTGGAAGATGATGAACAGGATGATCATGGGCAGTGCTGAGAGAACCAGAACCGCCAGAATCATCGGCATGTCCAGTGAATGCTCGCCCTTGAACTGGCCCAGTGCCAGCGGCAGTGTTTTCTGTGCAGGAGTCTGCAGCAGCGTGTTGGCAAAGGCAAATTCATTCCACATGGAAACGCCGTTGTAAATGGCCAGCGTGGAAAGACCTGACTTTGCCAGAGGCAGAATAATCTGGAAGAAGTTGTTGTACTTGTTGCAGCCGTCAATTTCGGCCGATTCCTCAATTTCCTTGGGAATGGTCATCATGAAGCCGGTCAGGATGAACACGGACATGGGCAGTGCAAAGGCCACATAAGGGCCCAGCAGTGAAATCAGCTTGTCATAGAGTCCCATGCTGGTGGTCATTTTGAAAATCGGGATCAGGGTGACGTGCATCGGGATGGACATCATGGCCACAATGCCCGCATAGATCAGGTTGCGGAACCTGAATTTCATGCGGGAAAGCGGATAGGCGGCAAAAGCCGAGAAGATCAGCATGACCACCAGGGAAATGGCCACGATGAAGACGGAACGGCCAAAGTACCCGAAAAATCCGTTCTGCACGATATGGGGATAGTTGTCAAAATACCAGGGATTCGGGAAATGGAACACGCCCTGGGAGAGCATGTCAAACTGCTTGCGGAAGGAGTTGATGATCATGAAAAGGAAGGGGATCAGGGTCACAAACACCCAGAACAGCGCCAGAATGAACACAATGGTCCATGAAATGCGGCTTTTCAGTTTTTCCTTGTCCATCTCAGTAATCCTCCTTTACCACAAAGATTTTCTGGAACAGCAGTGCGATAACGGTAATCAGAATGAACATGCCGGCAGCCACGCAGGAACCATAGCCCATGTTGAATTTCTGGAAGGATAGCTTGTACATATAGGTGGCCATCAGCTCCGTCCCGCCTGCCGGACCGCCCTGTGTCATGTTCCAGATCATATCGAAGTATTTGAGTGAGCCGATCATGGACATGGTGCAGGCCGTCTTGAAGATGGGTCCCAGGAGCGGGATGGCGATCTTGAACAGGTACTGCCGCCGTGTGGCGCCGTCGATAATCGCCGCCTCGTAGAGCGAGGGGGAAATATTGGAATAACCGGCAATGAAGTAGACCATGTAAAACGGGGTGAACTGCCAGGCCATGACGCCGATAATGGCAAACAGGGCCGAGGGGTTCTTGCCCAGCAGGTCCACATAGACCTTCTTTCCGGCAAAGAAACCGGCGATCTCGGAGAAAATGCCGCCCTTGGTGGCGAGGATGTAGTTAAACAGGAACGCGATGGCAACGGAGGACATCAGGTACGGGAAAAACCAGATGACCTTGAAGATGTTGAATTTCCGTCCGCCGGCATCCAGAAAGGTGGCCAGCATCAGGCCCAGCGGGATCTGGAGGAGAATGGAGAAGACCATGACCACCAGGTTGTGCTGGAAGGCGGACCAGAACGCGCCGTCCTTCAGCAGATCCTGCCAGTTCTTCATGCCCACAGGCACTTTGTTGGCGGAAATTCCGTTCCACTGATAGGCACTGGTGACAAAGGTATCCACCACCGGATAGATCATGTAAATCAGGATCATCGCCAGGGCCGGAAACAGAAAAACCGCTGCCGCAATGGCTGTACTGCGCGATGTCGCCCTTTCAAGAGAGTTTTTCTTATTCATATCAGGAGCGACTCCTTTCTATGCTCTGATCAAGAACAGCCCGCAGGTTGTCCTGCGGGCCGTATGGAGTGCAAAAATTATTTTGCCAATTCTGCCTTCATGGCCGCGTCTTGTGCTTCACCGATCTCCTTCGGCGTCTTGGTCTTGCCAAAGAGTTCCGTCATGCAGTCCTTGTGCACTTCGGTAACAGAAGCCGGCAGATACTGGTCATACCAGAGCTGGACGTTGGAGGCATCAAAGAAGGTATTGATAACAACCTGCATGTTGGGATCCTCAACGCCAACCTCAAATCCCTTGATGGACGGGGTGGTGTTGTTGGCCATCTGCTCTTTGTTGTAGGTGTCATCATTGTAGTACTGGGTTGCCAGAACATAGCAGGCATTCAGCTTGTCCTGATCCACGGAACCGTCTTCTTTCCAGCAGTTGAAGGAGAAGCCGTTGCCGATGGCGGTGCCGATTTCAACATTCTGCGGAACGCCCTTTGCCTTTGCTTCCTCGTCCTCGGGGAAACGGAAGGTGCCCAGGTTGGCTTCATACCACTCACGGCTGTCGGTCATGATGGAGCGGACCTGCCAGGAACCATGGAGCATCATGGCACAGGTGTTGTCATACAGCAGAGCGCGGTCTTCGCCGTTGTCGGTCACAAGAGAGTTGAAGCCGGGGTTGAAGTAACCCTTGTCGACCCACTCCTGGATCTTCTCGCCGGCCCAGATGAAGGCCTCGGAGGTGAAGGAACCGGTCTGGTCATACGCGGCGTTGAACTCGTCGTTGCCGGAATGACGGGCGACCAGATACATGTAGTACATGGAGCCGGTCCACTTGGAGCCGTTGGCCAGGGAGAACGGCACATAGCCGGCAGCCTTCAGCTTTTCGCAGACATCTTCGAGCTCGGTGATGGTCTTCGGGACCTCAACGCCAACCTCTTTGAAGATGGTCTTGTTGTAGAAAATATCGCAGCCGGAGAGTCCGCCGAAGGGGATGGCCAGAATCTTTCCGTCATAGGTAGCCTGCGCAACCGCCGCATCGATGAAATCCGGATGGTCGTAGGTGTTGTACAGCTCGGTGATGTCATTGACAAAACCTGACTTGTAGTACTCAGCCATCGGGCCGCCGCCCCAGTGGATGTACATATCCGGAGCCTGGCCGGAGCTCATGGCCACGATCAGCTGCTGCTTGTAGTTGTCGTTCTGCTGATGGACCTGTTCAACTTTGATGTTCGGATAGTCCGCCATGAAGCGGGCAACCGCACCTTCCTGGATGCTCTTGGTCGGATCCTCTGTGGCGATATCCCACAGCTTGATCGTCAGCGGCTCTTTCGTGAGTTCAGGGATGTTCTTGCCCTCGGCCAGTGCGCCGACACACAGAAGCATCAGAACGAGCAGAGTACATAAGATCTTCCTTGTCATAAGAGTTCCTCCTTTTCCTTATGGCTGAGTATTTTCTCAACCTTGTGCAACATGAATCGAGTTCGTCTCGATTTATTGACAAAATTATATCACATCCTTTCAAAATCGAATAGGTGCATTGTAAATATTGTGCAATTTGTATGGAATTTTAATATGTTTTTGTAAATTCCTGTCATTTTTGGGTTTCTTGTGAGTTTTTACTATAGAACATTTGAATATTTTTTACTTTTCAGTTTTGAAAGTGTGTTTCGTAACTCCCTTTCATTTCTTTTCCCTCACCTGTTGCATCCCCGTTTTCCTGAATGATATAATGTGTCCGTCGACGCCCCCAGTGCGTTCACTTGATGATGAAAGGACTGATAGAACATGGTACATTATGTAAACATCGCCGCCACAAAGGATGGAAACGGAACCCAGGAAGCGCCGTTCCGCCACATCAATGATGCCGCCCGCATTGCACAGCCAGGTGATGAGGTAATCGTTGCCCCCGGCATCTACCGGGAATACGTCAACCCTGTCCATGCCGGTCTTGAAAATGCACGCATCACCTACCGCAGCGAGATCCCCCTCGGGGCCGTCATTACCGGTGCCGAGCTGGCAGAGGGCTGGAAGCCCTATAAGAAAAACGTCTGGCTTCTCCGCGTCAGCAACAGCGTCTTCGGCTCCTACAATCCGTACAAAACCCTCATCATGGGTGACTGGTATTCCGGCGAATTCGTCTTCCACACCGGTGCCGTCTATCTGAACGGAAAGATGCTCTATGAGGCAACCACCCTCAAGGAATGTCTGGACGGAAAGCGTTATCTCCCCTCCTGGGATCCGGACTTTTCCATTTATAAATGGTATACCGAGCAGGATGAGGAAAAGGATGAAACCCTCATTTATGCCAATTTCCACGATGAGGATCCCAACGAGGAATGTGTTGAAATCAATGTCCGGCGCAACTGCTTCATGCCCTCCGAAACCGGCATCAACTACATCACCCTCTCCGGCTTCAGCATCAGCAAGGCAGCCACCACCTGGGCACCGCCCGCGGCCTATCAGGACGGCATGGTGGGCCCCCACTGGTCCAAGGGCTGGATCATTGAGGACTGCGAACTGAGCAACAGCCGCTGCTGCGGCATCTCGCTGGGCAAGTACTACGACGAGGTCAATGACCATTTCTTTACCTTTAAACATGTAAAGACCCCCACCCAGATGGAGCGCGACGCGGTCTGCCGAGGTCAGTATCACGGGTGGCTCAAGGAAAACATCGGCTCGCACATCATCCGCCGCTGCAACATTCACGACTGCGAACAGACCGGCATCGTGGGACGGATGGGCGCCGTCTTCAGCATCATTGAGGACAACCATATTCATCATATCAACAACATGCAACAGCTGGCCGGCGCCGAAATTGCCGGCATCAAGCTCCATGCCGCCATCGACGTCACGTTCCGCCGCAACCACATCCACCATTCCACCATGGGCATCTGGTGCGACTGGCAGGCACAGGGAACACGGATTACCCAGAATCTGCTGCACGACAATCAGATTCCCGAGCGCTCCGCCGTCAACGATGTCTGGTCCGTCAATGAGGACATCTTTATCGAGGTCAGCCACGGACCGACCCTGATTGACAACAACATTCTCCTTTCCCAGCAGGCTCTCCGTCTCCCCACCCAGGGCGTGGCCGTGATTCACAACCTGATTCTGGGCTCCATCACCTCCATCGGCGAGAACACCGGACATCCGGGCATGAACCAGGAGGCGCGCTATACCCCGTACCACATCCAGCACCGGACCGAGGTGGCCGGCTTCATGACCATCCTGCACGGCGATGACCGTTTCTACAACAACATCTTCGTGCAGCACTGGAAACCCGCCAAGGTAAAATCCTTCTCACCGGAAAATTATGAGGTAGGCACCTTCGTCTTTGACGCGGACAATTATCCCACCTATGAGGAATGGATCAGCTGGTTCGAAATGGACAAGCCTTTTGTGAACATGGCTGAAAAAGCCAAGTATCACTTCTCTCATCTCCCCGTCTGGTCCTGCGGCAATGCCTTCTTTGCCGGCGCCAAGCCCTGGAAGAATGAGAAGGACGCCCTGGTGGACAGCAAGCACAAGATCACCATCAAGCTGGTTGAAGGGCTGGATGGCACGTACCTTGACACCAATCTCTATGAATACCTGGGCGATTTCACCGACCAGATGATCAGCACCGATACCCTCGGTATGGCTTTTGAACCTTCCCAGCGCTTTGAAAATCCGGACGGCACGCCCATCACTTTCGACCGGGATTACTTCGGTTCCTCCCGCGGTCTCCGGCCGATTCCCGGACCTTTTGCCTCTGCCGCCGAGCTGGAAAAGCCGCTGTAATCCCTGGAGCCGCCGACTTCTTTCCATCTTCAATGCGGTTCCTTTGCCCGGCAGCGAATCCGTGTTCATACGGTTGATGCGCGGCAGAGCCGCATCCACATACTAAAGGCCGGTTCCGGTACTCCGGAATCGGCCTTTTTTCCTGTTCTCCTGCCTGCTGCCGGGATTCACGCTTCGGGGTTTTCCTCGCTCAATGCTCCTCAGTTCAGCTAGAAGTAGATTCCCATGATCTGATCATATTCTTTATAAGCCACACTCTGTCAGGATCATCTGGACAACCTCATGAACTGAGAGCGCCGGGTTCTCTGGATAATAAGCGTATCCTTTGAAACGGATCAGTTTTTTCTGGTCTTTATCATTTTGAGCAGTAATCACACCCGCCCGGCGAACTGCCGCTCTCACATCATCTATGGTAAGCCTCTTTAAGCAGCGCTGAAAGGCATCCTCCTGCTTGTAATGATTCAGATCCTCAAATTTCTCCCCAAATGCCTGACAAATCGGGCCCAGATACTGCTTTCTATGGCTGAGCGGACCATTACAGTCACGTTTATGAAGCACCATCCAAAGTTCAAAAGCAAAATTGCTGTACCCCAGTTCGTAGGTGATCTTTTTCTGTGTTTTCGCCTCCTTCATCTCTGACAAGATTTTCTGAAACTTATCGACATGAACTGGCTCATTACTCTCGACATCGCAGACATGAATCACCTTCGGTGTGGTTTTAGCATTCAGCCCTTTAAAGAATTTCTTCGGACTCTGTTGCTTCTTTGCATCAATGCTCACATTGTATTTCCGTTCTGGACTGGCATTAATCTGATCCTGGAGCCAGTTAAAATACCACATCTCCGTTTCACCCTCAACGGTGAGCGTGAACTTTTTTATTTCCAACTTTTCACTCATTCCCGATTACCTCGTTTCCTGAGATGATTTTTTCAAGGATCGGTGAAAAGTCAATATCCTTGATGGCTCCGTATCGGCTTACGAAATAGTTATTCATGTAGTCCTCACCTTTTCGTATGCCGTCAGCAGTTTTAAAATCAGAAAGAGCATAGTGTTCGCTATTTCCAGTTTCATCGTTGCGCTCCACAAACTTGATTTCATCTCTGCGTAGAAGCGATGCATCCAGGAAAATCGGGTTGTGCGTATTAAAAACAAGCTGTGCATTATTCTTGTTGACATCATCATTGTGGAAAATATTGACGATGTTCATCAGTGCCATAGGATGAATAGATGCATCAAATTCATCCATCACCAGTGTGCCGCCATTCAATAAAGCAAGAATTACCAGCGGAAATTCATTGATAAACCGGATTGTCCCATACGATTCGAATATTTCTGCGGGAAGGATCTTATTGCCAAAGATTGAATACAGTTCAACGTCTTCGCCTTCTTTGTCGGTGACAGGTTTATATCCCAGTGCATTGGCGGTAATGCCAAAGGCTCGTGCCGCATCTGTCAATGTCTTCTCAACGTAGACTGTGTTCGCCTTTGGGTCTGCAAACTTTCTGACTACTCTGAGATCTTCAGAATGATAAATGACAATAAACTTATAGCTGAACCAATCCAGGATCGTCGTTACCAGTTTCTGTGCATAGATCGACTTAAAACCGTTATTCAGAAACAGTTCTGTGTCCACCAGGCTGCTCTCAGCGATTTCAAGCATTTTAGGCGTTTTCCGCTTGATACTCGAATTGACATAGTCTTTAATTGCAGTCGGAAGTTCTACACACAGCGTATCATTTCTCAGAAAGATCAGCTTTTCATTGACGAGCAACTTTTCCTCAAAGATCTTCCTTGAATAATCCTTCTCCATGAAGGTACCAAGATCAGCCTTCAGCGAGTACTCTATCATCAGGCCATTATTAACAAAGCGAATGGAAAACTCCGTAGGCAATTTATCACCATTACAGTTTGGGATCAGCTCCAAAGCTCCTGCTGCATAATTCAGAGAGACCGTATCTGCATTTCGAATGTTGCCCCTCATCACAATAGCTTTAAATGTATCCATTGCTCCGATGACATTAGTTTTACCGGAAGCGTTTGGCCCATAGATGACTGCCGTTGATAAGCCTTTATACATTTTGCTCCCAGCACGCATCGACAAGATGCTGTAGTCAAGTCCTTTCTGTTTGGGAGCAGGGGTCATTGAAAAGCACATCTCATTTGCGAAGGATTTATAATTCTTCGTTTTGAACTCCAAAAGCATGATATTGGCCTCCATTTTGCGAGATTCTCGCATCATTACTTCTTATTATTGTACTCAAGTCAGTCTGTTTGTCAACAGTTTTCTGATTTATTTTGCGAGATTCTCGCAAAATTTTGTAAAACCAGTATCGAACATGCAAACATCTTAATAACACATGATGATGTGCTGGTCAAAAGGTATAATCTTTTGATCGGCTACCAGTAAGGTTACCTATTAGGTAACGATACAGGCTCCATCACAGAGCCGATATCCCCGTCGGGACTGTGTTTTGAGTACTTTGACAGATAGTGATCAGGATGCCGAATAATGACAGGCCTTGACAAAATGTCACAGTTTTCTGTCGTAAATTGTTCAGGAAATGCTTTACGTCCGATATTTGCACTTCCGTTAAGATCAGCATTGATGATTCTGCCGCTTTTGGTTGTATACAATCGGTTATCTCTGCACCCTGAAAACTCTTCCGTTTGTTTGCTGGCGGGATTGTAGACCGGAATGAAGTCATTATCCAGAAAACTGGCTTTAGACGTATAGGATTCTTCCTGAGTCTTAAACAGAATCCCTTCCCGTTTGCACAGATACTCAAGTGTCTTTATGAAACGAGAATACGGAATCTGTTCAAACTT
>DGWH01000100.1:4356-35180 GCA_002395225.1 Christensenella sp. UBA4263 | reverse complement strand
TTGAGCATTTGCCGGAGCAGCATTGCATGAGGCCTGGATTTGTCTTAACTGTCGCTGCGCGACAGGGCCGCTCCTTTTTCAGGCCTCAGCTTTGATCATTTGCCTGAGCTGCTTTGTATGAGGCCTGGATTTGATTTAACTGTCGCTGCGCGACAGGGCCGCTCCTTATTCTTTTACGGCGCCCGCGGTCAGGCCACCGACGATGTATTTCTGCATGAAGATAAACAGAATCACAACCGGGAGTACGAGAATGGTTCCATAGGCCATGATGCAGTTCCATTTCGTGCCGTAGGCACTCTGGAACTTGTAGATGTTGGCCGTCAGAGGCCGCATGCTTGCCCCGACGTTGAACGTCATTGAGAAAACCAGATCGTTCCAGCCGTTCAGGAAGGAAATGACGACGATGGTGATGATGCCGGTCTTGACAGCCGGGACCATGACAAGGAAGAAGGACCTCAGCGGGCCGCACCCGTCCAGACGGGCGGCTTCATCCAGGGTCACCGGAATGGAACGAAAAAACGGTCTGAGGGTGATGATGGCAAAGGGGATGCTGCCGGCGGCGATGGCGATTGGGGAGGAGATATGCGTGCCGAGCAGTCCTGCCCTGCTGAAGATCAGGTACAGCGGGGTGAGGGTCAGGGAGGCAGGCAGCATCTGAGAGACCAGGAAGACCAGCAGGAAGAGGTTAATGCCGCGCACCTTGTACCGGCCCATGCCGTAGGCGGCGGGAACCCCCAGCAGCAGGGTAATCCCCATGGTCAGGAAGGCATTGATAAAGCTGTTCCTCAGGGAGACCATGAAGACCGGGTCATTCAGGTTTTCCTGCCAGGGATGGAAGGTAAATGTATGCGGATAATAGGTAAGCACCCTTCCGAATGCTTCCATATCCGGCTTGAACGATAACTGAACCAGCCAGTAGATGGGAAACAGGAACAGAATGGCAATGAGTACGGCAATGACGGCAAACAGAATTTTCTTATTCCTGGAGATCGTGCCTTCCATGATTATTTATCCTCCTTTCTGAGCAGATGGAGATAGAACATGCCAACCACAAACAGACAGAAAAACAATACCATGGTGGCCGCGGAGCCCTTGGAGAATTTAAACTGGGTAAAGGACAGCATGTAGGAATAGGTTCCAAGGACGTCGGTGGAGTTGAGCGGTCCGCCTTTTGTCATGATATACATGAGATCAAAGGCGCGGAACGTGTAGATGAATCCAAGCATCAGGACGGCGAGAATGGAGCTCTTCATCAGCGGCAGCGTGATGAAGGTGAAGCGCTGTCCCCAGCTGGCGCCGTCGATCATGGCACTCTCATAGACCTCATTCTCAATGCTGGAGAGGCCGGAGATCAGGAGCAGCATGTTGAAAGGAATGCCCACCCAGCAGTTCATCGCGATGACGGCCGGCAGTGAAAACGTTGTGTTGGTCAGCCATTCCGGACCGGTGATTCCGATCCGTCTGAGCAGGTCATTGACCAGCCCGTCGTTCATGAAGATGTTCTTTCCCAGCAGACCGGTAACGGAAATGGGCATCATGTAACTGATCAGAATCATACCGCGGATCACACCGGAAAGGGGAAAACGCTGCTTGAAGAACAGGGCAAATGCAAAGCCGATTGTGAACTGGAAAATCAGGCAGGTAATCGTAAACACAAAGGTATTTTTCAGCACCAGCTGAAAGGTTTCATTCCCGAACAGCTCTGCATAATTCTGAAGGCCGATAAACACCGATGTCCCGGACTTCAGGTTCTTCACATCCATATTCTTGAGGCTCAGAACCGCATTGTAGATCATGGGATACCCCATGACCAGCAGAATGTAAATAAAAGCCGGAAGGATAAAGAAATAAGCCTCCTTTTGCCGCTGTGCTGAAACGGGGCGTATTCGTTTTGACATCATACCCAGTCCTTTCATAAAAAACAGGAGCGGTCAGCAGCGCTGACCGCTCCCGTCAGAGCTTTAAGTCAGTAAATCATGCGTGTCCGTGATCAGGGCAGCGGATTCTCGGCGACGATCGGAGAGATAACCGTCATCGCTTTGGTCAGTGCCTCGGCAGGGTCAGCATTGTCGACGAATACGGACTGGCAGGCGGTATAGACTGCCTCAGAGATGGTGGGCCATTCTGCATGCGGTCCGCGGGCCTGAGCATAATTCATTTCATCAACGAAAACCTGGAAGCCTTTGGTCTCATAGGTGTATTCAGCCTTGGAGTCGCCGCGGACCGGGATCTTGCCGGCGCCAACCGCCCACTCGGCTTCCTTTTCCTTGGAGCACATCCATTTGAGGAATTCGACGCAGGCATCCGTATCCACGCAGCCGGTGCAGATGCCGAAGTTTTCGCCGCCGATGGTGGAGGTGGAAGTTCCTTCCTCACCGGTGGGCAGGAGGCAGAAATCATAGTTGAAAGCGCCGTTGATGTCATTGGTCATGGCCAGATGCCAGGTGCCGCACTCGACCATGGCAGCCTTGCCGGCACAGAATGCATACCATGCATCGGCCTGTGTCCAGTTGACCGCCTCTTTGCTCATGTAGTTGTTGTGAATGAAGTCGCCCAGAACGGTGAGGCCTTTCACCGCAGAGGGGGCCGTCAGGTCATCCACGTTGACGCTCTTGCCGTCCACGACGGAGCGCAGCCAGGGCAGCAGCTGGAAAGTGCCTTCCTCTGTGCCGATGCAGCACATGGCCATGCCATAGATGCCGTTGGCCGGATCGCTGGTCTTGGCGACCATTTCCTTGAACTCTTCCAGGTCCTTCGGCATGTGATCATAGCCGGCGGCCTTGAGCAGATCCATGTTGCAGCCCAGCGCCAGACAGTTGGTGTTCTGGGGCAGGCCGTAGAGGTGGCCATCCGCGTCCTTGCAGGAGCTCAGCGGGCCGGGATAGAAGTTGTCCA
Organism: Christensenella sp. UBA4263; assembly: GCA_002395225.1. GTDB lineage: Bacteria > Bacillota > Clostridia > Christensenellales > Aristaeellaceae > Ventricola. The sequence goes on along the minus strand of DGWH01000100.1, from coordinate 32,285 downwards.
GTTCGCCCCAGGCATTCAGCTGATCCGTGATGTCAGCGAATACGCCGAGGGAAATGAAGGAGGCCATGTCAGGGGAGTCGACCATGCCGATGTCAGGCAGTTCGCCGGAGATGGCACCGATGGCGTACTGATTCATCAGTTCCTGGCGGGAAACATAGGTTGAGGTGATATGAATCTTGTCCTGCAGGGCGTTGTAGTCATCGACCCACTTGTTGATCATGTCCTTGTCGTTGGACGAATCAAAGTAGTGCCACAGTTCCACTTCGACGGGCTCGGCACAGGCAAATGCGAAAGCGGATACGCATACAGCCAGCACGAGCATGAGAGTAAGGATCTTTTTCATTTTTTGTCCCTCCTGAAATTTTTTAAAAGGCGATTCTCTGCCTTGTTGGCTAAAATTCTATCATCGTTTTTGTTCGAATTCAACCAACGGATTTACGAAAGGGGGGACAATTTTGGACAAAAATTTTAAGATTTGGTAGAAAGATTTAAGGTAAAGAGAGGGTTAATCGTTCAGATTGTGGCTCTTCAGGTATTCGGCCGGGCTTTCGCCGGTGACCGACCGAAACACCTGGGCAAAGTATTTGGCATCGGAGAAGCCGACGGCATAGGGGACCTCCTGTTTCGGACATTCCCTTGAGGCATACAGTTCCTGTGCTTTTTCGATGCGCAGACGGCGCAGAAATTCCGAGAATGTCATCCCGATATTCTTTGAAAACAGATAACTGAAATATTCCGGGGAAACGCCGAGGTCCGAGGCCAGGTCGCGCTGGTTCAGCTTTCCGGCATACGCGTTTTCCAGAATGTCCAGGGATTTTAAAATGGTGGGATGGCTGTCCGGATACCGGCTGCGCAGGCGGGTTTCGGGTGCTTTCGATTTGACGCCGTTCAGGCGGCGCTCGACGTGCTTGAGCACCCGGAGGGCATCCTCCTGAGTGACCGGCTTGATCAGATAATCGGCGATGTCCAGGGAAATGCCCTGCCTGGCGAATTCAAAATCCGCATAGGCGGTGGTGATCACAAACTCGGTCTTGACGTTATAGGAACGGGCGCTAGAGATGAGGGTGATGCCGTCCATGATCGGCATTTTGATGTCCGTAAAGACCACGTCCGGCTTGAGCTGCAGAATCATGTCCAGCGCTGCGACGCCGTTGGAGGCCTGGCCCACCAGCTGATGGTCGCCCGGCAGTGCGGAGAGCAGATGGCAAAGGCCTTCTCTTGAACGCTGTTCATCTTCAACTACGATCATACGCATGATTAGATCACCTCGCTGTCTTCATCTTCGCCGGGCTGTCTGGGGATCGGCAGAAGGAAAGTAAAAGTCGTGCCCCGGCCCGGTTCGCTTTTAAGCGTTGCTTCAAAATCTGTCCGGAAGAACATCCGTGCCCGCATCAGGACGTTGCGGATGGCGATGCCGCGGTTGCTGGGGGCAAGGTTCAGGTTCACTTCGCCGTGAAGGCTGTCCATGACATAGGCCAGCTGTTCATCGCTCATGCCCCGTCCGTTATCCTCAATGATGATCTGGAAACGTCCGCTGACCTCAGAACCAATGACACGGATTTTTCCGCCGCTGTCCATGGCCTCAAAACCGTGGACAATGGCGTTTTCAATGAAGGGCTGCAGGAACAGTTTGCAGCAGGGCCATTCACTGTATTCTTTTGGAAAGGTAATCTCATACTCGAATTTGTCCATCAGGCGGTATTTCTGCAGGTAGAGGTACTGAAGGGCCATATCAAACTCGGAGCCGATGGTGACCTCCGTCTTCTGAGACAGGGTATAGCGCAGGATGTTCGAGAGGCGCTTGATGAGGCCGGCGGTTTCATCATCCCCGGACTGCATGACGTTGTAGTTGATGGCGTTCAGCGTGTTGAAGATGAAGTGTGCGTTGATCTGTGACTCCAGTGCGGTCCGTTCGGCCTGGATGCGTCTCTCGCTCAGTTCTACCTTTTCCTGGTATTCTCTCTGAAGCATTTCATGCTGTTCCCTGAGGGCATCCAGCATCCGGTTATATTCGGCAGCCAGCAGCCAGATCTCATGCTCGCCGCGGATCTCGACTTTTTCCTGGTTGCCGTGTTCGATTTCCTTCATGGCCTGTTTCACGGTGTCAATGGGCCGGAGGATGGAACGCAGCAGGATCGTCCAGACGGCAAACGCCAGCATGATCAGCAGCATGTACACCACCGCGGATTTATAATAGGTATCCTGGATCCGCTTCAGGATTGCCTGGCGGTCAATGGCGATATTGACATTCCAGCCAAAATACTGAAGCGGCCGGATGATGACCTCTGCCTTTGTCTGCTTGAGATAATCCGCCTCATTGCTTCCGATATAACCGGCATCCTCGTGGAAGATAATGGTTCCCTGGTCATCCGTCAGGTACCGGTAGGTGTAATCCAGCGTGTCGTTCCCCAGCAGGGCACTGGATCTGGCGATGTTTTCCATCCGGTAGGTTACAACGATGACCGCCTCGACCTTTGAGAGGGAGGAATAGGTGCCAATCAGGGGATACCCGATGTGGAAAATGTTCATGGCGGGCAGTGCGGTTCGCCATGCGGGTTTGGTCATGACCTGATAATAGCCTGCCTGATGGGTTTTGAGCCGCTGGATAACGCCCGCATACATGTCCTGCAGAGCCGGGAGGTTTTCTTCGGACCAGAGGCCGGGCAGACTGTTGGCATTCCAGTAGCGCCCATATTCGTACAGGAGGCCTTTCTCGGTTACCACGGCCAGTGCCGCGATATCCTCCGAGTAATGGCTGATTCGGCTGAGCTCGTTTTTGAGCCTTCGCTGTACGGACGGAGTCAGATGAAAGGCATCTTCCCGGATGCTGTGGACCGCACTGTATAGTTCATCATTCACCGCAATTTCAGCACCGATATGGAGCTGAGCGGAGAACAGGTTGTTGAGACTGCTGGAGGCGGCTGAGAGGATGACCTCATCTGTCTTTTCCGTCTCGGAGATCAGGTATTCATAATACTGATTTCGGAGATAAAAGTAGAAGATCAGGAGAAGAACCACGGAAATCTGCACGATGGAGAGAGCAATTTCAATCCAGATATGGGATTTGTAATAACGCAGTGCTGCACGGACTTTATTTCTCATGATGACACGCCTCACTGTTTGTCCCTGAATGAAAAAAACCTGCGAAGTGCTTTAAACTGTTTGCAAAAAGTCGCAGGCATGGGTTTTCACAAAGACATTATATCAGTAAAAACTGCGGGACTCAAGCACACGAGGCGGTGTATTCGCCAGAGCAACCATGAGTAAAACATATAAAATGGATTTCAGTTGCAAGATGCGCGACGGGTGGGAAAAACATGAAGCATGACCGGTCGTCTTTCCGGTAGATTAAGTAATCTAAAAAAGTCAATGCAATGATACACTGGCTTTCTGTGAATTGGTTAGGCATAGTATTTGATGACATCATCAGGGACAATTCTGGTAAAAAAATATTTTTGCTCAATGGAAAAGTAGACAACACATTCGAAGCGTGGTAATATTAGGTTTAAAGAATGAATGGATGGTTGAGCAAAAGAATCCAAGAAAGGGTGAGAAATGTGAACATCTATCGGGAAGAGGAGAAAAAGACGAGGACGGCATCTGAGGATTTTAAGAGCAATCTGGAAGGCGGCTTTCGATATGTGGACAAGACGGAACTGCTGATTCCGCTGCTGAACCGGGAACATGAAACGACCTTCTTTCTGCGGCCCAGGCGATTCGGAAAGACGCTGACCCTTTCCATGATCCGGTACTTTGTAGAGGATACACGGGATGAGAACCTGAATGCGGAAAATCGGGAACTGTTCCGTGGACTTAAAATCATGGAGGCTGGTGAACCGTATATTCACCAGATGACCAGTTTTCCGGTGATCAACCTGACACTTCAAACGGTGAAGGGCGGAGACTTTTCAGTTGCTTATCAGATACTGAGAGAACTGGTGTACAAGTGTTTTCAGGAAAAAAAGTACCTGCTGGACAGCCCTGCTTTGGACCGTACGGACCGTTTCTTTTTTGAGCGAGTCTATCTCGGTAAAGATGAAAACGGGCAGAAAATGTCGTCGGTTGATCTGATGAATTCCCTGAAACGCCTGACAGAGTTTTTACGAAAGGATTCCGGGAAAAGGGCGGTTGTTTTAATCGATGAATATGATGTTCCCCTTGAGAAAGCGTATACAAACGGATATTACCGAGAAATGGTGAATATCATTGGGCCGATGATGCAGAATGTTCTCAAAACAAATTCAGAAAATCTGCAGTTTGCGGTGGTGACTGGTTGCCTGCGAATTGCAAAAGAAGGCATCTATACTGGATTGAATAATCCAGATATCAATACTGTTCTTTCTGTAAGAGGAGGAGATGCCATCGGGTTTACGGAAGAGGAAACACGCAAACTGCTTGAGGACAGCGGCGCCGGCACTTTTGCCGGGCAGGTACGGGAGTGGTACGATGGATATCGATTTGGAGACACGGTGATCTATAATCCCTGGTCGGTGATCAAGTTCATTGAGGATAAAAATGCAAATCCGAATGCACCGCCGCTGGCTTATTGGGCCAGCACCAGTGAAAACGCCATCATCCGGGAACTGGCAGAGAAGGCTGACCAGAATACGAGAGACATGATCGAGCAGGTGATTCAGGGAGAGGAAATTTCTTTTCGTTTACAGGATAATATCGTGTATGATGAGCTGTTTGAGAAGCCGGAGAATGTATGGAATGTGATGCTTTCTGCGGGCTATCTGACGGCCACACATTTTGACGGGGAAACGATACAGGCCAGAATTCCGAACAAAGAAGTACACAGAATCTATCGGGATCAGATTCGTGACTGGTTCAGGCAGAAGGTGAAAATGTTTGATGTCCATGCACTTTATCACGCCATGGAGGAAGGAAATGTAGACCGGATGCAGGAAATCCTGAACGAAGAGTTCCTTTGCTCAATGAGTTATTATGATACAACTGAAGCGTTTTATCACGGAGTGTTGCTGACACTGATGCAACTGAATGGTGATTACTTTTGCGAAAGCAACCGGGAAAGCGGAAACGGGCGTTTTGATGTCATGGCCCGCAGGAAAGTCAGACAGGATCTGGCTTTTATTCTCGAAGTCAAAGTCTCATCTGTGACGGAGGAAATGGTTTCAGATGCAGAGAAAGCGGCAGCACAGATTGAAGAGAAAAAATACTTTATGACCCTGCAGCGACTGAGATACCGGAGAATCATGACCTATGGCATCGCTTTCTGTCAGAAAACCTGTGTCATTTGTCAGGGAAAGACGGATGGAACCTGAGAGCGGACAGAAATCCGGCCGCCTCTGTTCCGATAAGATGAACATCGTCCGGCAGATCTGGAAACAAACAAAAACCAGGCCTAAAGGGCCTGGTTTTTGCATGGGCGGCGGAAACAGATGCGCCGGAAGCATTCATGAAAGCGCCTTTTTCCGCTGCGACTTCTGAAAGTAGAAAAAGTAATAGGACAGTTCGATAATACAGCAGCAGGTCCATCCCACCGGATAGCCAAAGCCGACCCATTTTGGGGTGTTGGAGATGAAATGGGTGAGAACGTAAAGATAAGTCTGGCGAATCGCGACGAAGGAGAGCAGCATGATGACCATGGGTCCTTTGGAGTCGCCGCGGCCGCGCAGTGCACCGGCCAGCACGTGATTAATGCAGTTGAACAGCGTGAAAAAGATGTTCGTGCGCAGAAACAGCACGCCAAAGTCAATCACCGAGGCATCGCTGGTAAACAGGCCGACGGACTGAGGGGCGAACAGGAAAAGAACAAGCACGATGAATCCGGTGACAACCAGCGCGGTCAGCACGACGGTGGTTGTGCCCCGGCTGGCCCGCTCTTCCTGCCTGGCACCGATGTTCTGACTGACAAACGTGGTGGCAGCCATGGCCATGCTCTGCATGGGGAGCATGACGAAAGAATCCAGCTTGTTGTAACAGCTCCAGCCGGCCATGCAGCTTGAACCGAAGAAGTTGATATAGGACTGGACGAAGATGTTGGACAGGGAGGTAATGACGGACTGGATGGCCGCAGGCATCCCGACGGAAAAGATCCGCCTGAGCGTCGGGAAATGGAGCTGCATGTCCCTGAAGGAAAAGCGGTAGATGTCGTGCGTGCGGGTCAGGAGAAGGATGACCAGGAAGGCGGAGATGAACTGTGAGATGATGGTGGCATAGGCGACGCCGGCAATGCCCGCCCTGAATACGAGGACAAAGAGCAGATCCAGAACGATGTTCAGGATACTGGTGAGAATGAGGAAAAGAAGAGGGCGAAAGGTATCTCCGACAGCACGCAGGATGCCGCTTCCGATATTGTAGATGAGGAGCCCGGACAGGCCGGCAAAATAAATGGTCAGGTAGGTCGTTGCCTCATCCAGGACATCCTCCGGGGTGGACATAAAACGGAGCATGGGCCGGACCAGAAGGACGCCGGCAATGGTAAACAGAACACTCAGAATGAAGGTGGAGGTAAGGGTGGTCTCAACAGAGGTGTGGAGTTCCCTGTAGTTTTTGGCACCAAAGTGAAACCCGATAACGACACCGGCACCGATGGAAAAGCCATTGAAGAAAAAGACCAGCATGTTGATGATGACCGTGGTGGAGCCGACGGCGGCCAGTGCCTCTTTTCCGACATAATTGCCGACGACGATGGAATCGACGGTGTTGTACAGCATCTGGAAGATGTTGCCCAGCATGAGCGGCAGGGAAAAGAGGATGATCTGCTTCAGAATGGAGCCGCTGGTCATGCTGCGGGCGGATGTTTTTCCAGGTTTGTGGTTCATAAAAAAAGCCTCCGGAACAGAGATTTCACTGGATTATAGTTGAATGGAATGGGGATTTCAAGCGGCAGAGAAAAAGTTTCTTGTCCAATTCAGGGGGGTGTCCGTCAGCAAGTGAAACGTTGAGGACGCGGAAAATGAGCATTGACAGTGAAGATTCACAGGCGTAACATTTGACGAACCCATACAGGAAAAATGATTCCTGACTATAAAGCAGGCGGCTTTGGGCCGGATCGTCTGCTTTCCGTGATGTTCAGCGCGGCCGGCACCGGAACAGTGACGGCTTATCCGCTGAAACGCAGGAAGGCCCGAAAAACGGGGGGAGGGAAATATGCATACATTCAGGTTTGCAACGGAGGAGGATGTCGGACTGATTCTGAAATTCATCCGGGATCTTGCCGAATATGAAAAGATGTCAGATCAGGTGGTGGCGACGGAGGCTCTGCTTCGTGAGTGGATCTTTGAAAAGCACAGAGCGGAGGTGCTGTTCATCTGTGAGGGGCAGATGGCAGTTGGAGTTGCGCTGTTCTTTCACAACTTTTCGACTTTCCTTGGACGGGCAGGGATTTATCTGGAAGACCTGTTTGTCATGCCTGAATACAGGAACAGGGAATATGGGAAGGCGCTGCTCAAAAAGCTGGCACAGATCACGGTTGAACGCGGATGCGGCCGGCTTGAGTGGGCATGCCTTGACTGGAACCGGCCGAGCATCGATTTTTATCTTTCCCGTGGTGCGGTTCAGATGAATGAGTGGACAACCTATCGGCTTACGGGTGAAACATTAAACAGGATGGCAGAGGCGGAATCGTGAGTGTTCTGCCCTGCTCGGGGATGAGAGAGACCGGCAATACGGTGCGCGATGCGGGAAAGGAAGCAGCGAAACGGGATGAAAATACAGCTCTGGCCGGACCGGGATATCCGGGTCAGAAAGATGAAAAACGGCACCGTGCGTGCGCTGATTCTGCAGCCGCGGGATCGTCCGGGAGATGCGTCGGTGGGTGTTCTTTGGATTCACGGCGGCGGGTATATAACCGGCTTGAAGGAAATGGTTTATATGAGCAGGGCAGTCAATCTGGTCAGAAAGTTCGACGTGGACGTCGTTTCCCCTGCGTACCATCTGGGATGGCAGAAGCCGTATCCGGCAGCGCTTGAGGACTGCTATCGGGTGCTTGAAATGATGAACGGGCAGTACCGGACGCTGGTGGTCGGCGGCGAAAGTGCAGGCGGCGGACTTGCGGTGGCCCTTTGCATGATGGCAAGGGACAGGGGAATCCGGGTAGCCTGTCAGTTCCCGCTTTATCCGATGATCAGCAATATGGACACAGACAGTTCCCGGGACAACCATGGAAAGGTCTGGAATACGCGCCGGAATCACCTGGGCTGGCGGATGTATCTGCGCGGGGATGCTAAGAAGCGGGTTTCGCCGTATGCCGCGCCTGCCGGGGCAACCGATTATCACGGACTGCCTCCGTGCTATACCTTCGTGGGGGATGGGGAACCGTTTTACCGGGAAACGCTGGATTATGTAGAGCACCTGAGGGAAGCGGGGGTTCCGGCGATGGCGGACATTTATCACACGAATGTGCATGCGTTTGACATGCTGTGGCCGGAGAGGGACCCGGCCCCGGCAGCCATTGAGCGGTTTGAGCAGTGTGTGGGGGAAGCACTCAGACAGATTCGTTCGGAAGGAATTCCTGCGGGCAATGGATGATGAGGGAATCCATTTCCACGTCGGGGACGGGGAACGGCGGAATCTGCCTGATGCTGCGATTGACTGAAACCAGACACGGAGCAGGTGAATGCGGCAGCGGGGAAGTGCATCCCCCTGAGACTGTCCAGAAACTTTTGAAGAAGCGAAAGTTTCTGGACAGCTGCAACAAAAAAGTCCCCCCCCTGGAGCCTTAAGCCTGTTAAATTCTCACATTTCAAAAACGTTTTTGGACAGTCTCCCCTGTGCCCGGGAGGGCTGCTCAGAGGAACAATTGCAGGCAGAATGGGATGTTGTCCCGGCCGGGGGAAACACTGCGAAACACTGCGTAACAGAAAAACAGCGTGAAATTGGTGGATGAAGGAAGAGCCTTATGATAAAATAAAATTATCGTTATGCTCGGGAGACATTGCCGGGCTAAGAAATACCGGAGATGTGAGAAGGAGTTGAATATGACAAAAAGCAGAATTTTTATGGTGATTCAGTCGATTCTGTGCATTCTCATTGTGATCCTTCTGGCAAATGCAGCCATTGGCATTTTCCTGGAAGGAACGGCATGGAAGGCAGAACATCCCCTCGACTGGATTTACACGCGGGAAAAGATCGCCGACCGGGTGGCGCCGATCATCCCCCTGATCCTGTTTGCCTTTGGAATGACGGTCAGCGGGATCCTCCTGGAGGTCACCAAAGATCTGAAGCAGCCGCCTGTCAAAGACAATGAGGTGACCCGTGACCTGATGGTTGCCCGTGTGGCAAACCCGTCGGAGGGAATGAAGCGGGAGGCGGCACTGCAGAAAAAAATTCAGATTGGCGGATGGGGACTGTTTGCCTTATGTATGATTCCCATCCTCCTGTACTGCACCAAAGCGGATCATTTCCCCGGAAATGCGGATCTGGAGAAAGTGATCGGGGCGCTGGTATTGCACGTCGTGCCCTGGGCCGTGATCGGCATTGGCTGCCTGATGGTTTCAACGGTTCTTCAGGAAAAGAGCATGATCCGGGAGACGGAGCAAGCATCCGCAAGGATAAAGGAAGAGAAGGCGGCAGGAACCCGGGTGCAGGTGCCCGCGGCGAAAACGGTCAATGAGAAAGCCCTGAACATTTTCCGGGTGGTATTCCTGATTGCTGCCGTTGCCTTTATTATTGCCGGTGTGTTCAACGGGGGCGCGTCTGCTGTACTGAGCAAGGCGATTAATATCTGTACGGAGTGTGTTGGCCTTGGATAAAGTGAAGAGTTCATGGTGGGCAACCCACCGCCCCACGACCAGACGACTGGTTCAGCTGTACAGTGCCCTGCTGTACAATGCGCATCTGCGGGGGTTCATCGATGGTGAAATCTATCAGGGAAAAGCCAAGTATGCCTGCGTTCCGGGTTTCAACTGTTATTCGTGTCCCGGTGCCACAGGTGCCTGCCCGCTGGGGGCAATTCAGAATGCTTTGGCCTCCGTTGGACATACGGCGGCCTGGTACATGCTGGGCATCATCATGCTGTACGGACTGATTCTCGGGCGGACGATCTGTGGATGGCTCTGTCCGCTTGGAATGATTCAGGAGCTGCTCCATAAGATTCCGACGCCGAAGATCCCGAAAAACCGGCTGACACGTGCCCTTTCCTATCTCAAGTATATCATTCTCGGTGTATTTGCCGTCGCGGTGCCGCTGTGGTACGGTGTGGCGCACGGCATTCCGGTTCCCGGATTCTGCAAATACATCTGTCCGGCAGGAACGTTTGAGGGGGCCATGGGTCTCCTTTCCAATCCGGTCAACAGCGGCAAATTCTCGATGCTCGGCATCCTCTTTACCCGGAAATTTGTCATCATGCTGATCATCGGGCTTGCCTGTGTGTTCTGCTATCGCAGTTTCTGCCGCTTCATCTGTCCGCTGGGTGCGATTTACGGACTGTTCAATAAATTCTGCATCGTGGGCGTGAAAGTGGACCAGAACCGCTGCAATCACTGCGGTGCCTGCGTACGGAACTGCGGCATGGATGTTCGGCATGTGGGCGACCATGAGTGCATTAACTGTGCCAAGTGTATGAGTGTCTGCAACCAGAAGGCGATTTCCTTCAAGGCCGGCGGATATACCCTCATCGCCCCGGACGGAGGGTGTGCAGGGGAGGCCGAGGATGCCGGAAAGAAGAGACGCAGCCTCGCCCGTATTCTCTGGATCATTGCGCTGGCGGTCCTTTGCGTGGCATTGGTCTGGTTTAATTTCCTGGACCCGTCCGTTAAAAAGAGAATCGCCAGACAGGAAGCGGCTGCAAGCCGGAAAAATGCACAGGTGACGGAGCAGGCGGCAACGCCGAAGCCGGAGGCACCTGCCGCTGCTATGCCGGCTGCCACGGATGCACCGGAAGCGACGGCGGCACCTGCTGTCTCCTATGAAAGTGATGCCCCCATTGGTTACGAGGTGGGGAATCAGCTCAAGGACTTCACGGTCAAGTGTCTGGATGGCTCCACGTTCCATCTGGCCGAGAACCGCGGCAAGGTGACGATTATCAACCTGTGGGCCACCTACTGCGGGCCATGTGTGCAGGAACTGCCGCATTTCAGCGAGTTCTACAAGGCACACAAGGATGACGTGGCCATGATCGCCGTCCATTCTTCCATTACGGAAATGGACCCGGCAGAGTATATTGCCGACAAAGACTGGGCGATGCCCATTGCCGTGGACAGCGAAGACGATGAAATCTGGGGAATTGTGAACGGCAGTTCCACCATTCCGCAGACGATTGTCCTCAACCGCAAAGGCGAGGTCATCTACAACCAGACCAAAGGCATTACGCCGGCAGAGCTTGAAGCACTGTATGCGCAGGCAGCAGGTGATGCACCGGCTGCATCCTCTGTCAGTGCTGAGGTGTCGGCTGTCACGGCTGCGCCGGCGGCAGTGTCCTATGAAAGCGATGCCCCCATCGGTTACGAGGTGGGGAATCAGCTCAAGGACTTCACGGTCAAGTGTCTGGATGGCTCCACGTTCCATCTGGCCGAGAACCGCGGCAAGGTGACGATTATCAACCTGTGGGCCACCTACTGCGGGCCATGTGTGCAGGAACTGCCGCATTTCAGCGAGTTCTACAAGGCACACAAGGATGATGTGGCCATGATCGCTGTCCATTCCTCCATCACGGAGATGGATCCGGCAGAGTACATTGCTGACAAGGACTGGGCGATGCCCATTGCGGTGGACAGCGAAGATGATGAAATCTGGGGAATCGTGAACGGTAGTTCCACCATTCCGCAGACGATTGTCCTCAATCGCAAAGGCGAGGTCATCTATAACCAGACCAAGGGCATTACGCCGGCGGAACTGGATGCCCTGTATGCACAGGCAGCTGGTGATGTACCTGTGGCGTCCTCTGCCAATGTTGAACCGGTTTCAGCTGCCTCTGAGGCACCGGCTGCCACAGTCGAACCGGAGACGGCGGCGGAACCCGCGGCAGTGTCCTATGAGAGCAATGCGCCCATCGGTTACGAGGTAGGGAACCAGCTTCAGGACTTCACGGTCAAGTGCCTGGATGGCTCTACGTTCCATCTGGCTGAGAACCGCGGCAAGGTGACGATCATCAACCTGTGGGCGACCTACTGCGGACCCTGCGTGCAGGAACTGCCGCATTTCAGCGAGTTCTACAAGGCGCACAAGGACGATGTGGCCATGATCGCCGTCCATTCTTCCATTACGGAAATGGATCCGGCAGAGTATATTGCCGACAAAGACTGGGCGATGCCCATTGCGGTGGACAGCGAAGATGATGAAATCTGGGGAATCGTGAACGGCAGTTCCACCATTCCGCAGACGATTGTCCTCAACCGGAAGGGTGAGGTCATCTACAACCAGACCAAAGGCATTACGCCGGCGGAACTGGATGCGCTGTATGCACAGGCAGCTGGTGATGTGCCTGCAGCATCCTCTGCCAATGCTGAACCGGTTTCAGCTGCCGCTGAGGCGCCGGCTGCTACGGCTGAACCGGAGACCACGGCTGCGCCGGAGCCAACGGCGGCAGTGTCCTACGAAAGCGATGCGCTCATCGGTTATGAGGTAGGGAATCAGCTCAAGGATTTCACGGTCAAGTGTCTGGATGGGTCTACGTTCCATCTGGCTGAGAATCGCGGCAAGGTAACGATCATCAACCTGTGGGCGACTTACTGCGGTCCCTGCGTGCAGGAACTGCCGCATTTCAGTGAGTTCTACAAGGCACACAAGGATGATGTGGCCATGATCGCGGTGCATTCCTCTATCACGGAGATGGATCCGGCGGAGTATATTGCCGACAAGGACTGGGCGATGCCCATTGCCGTGGACAATGACGACGATGAAATCTGGGGAATCGTGAACGGCAGCTCCACCATCCCGCAGACGATTGTCCTCAACCGGAAAGGTGAGGTCATCTACAACCAGACCAAGGGCATTACGCCGGCGGAACTGGATGCACTGTATGAGATGGCTAAATAAAACTCAACGAATCGTCAGACAGGGTTTGTGAACAGACCCGGGAAAAGACAGAAATTGCTTTTTGAAGAGTGCGGCGAGGCCGCACTCTTTTTCTCTGAGAAAATATAAAAATTGTAATGTGGTTCCAAAGTCAAGGTCATAATTTAGACAGTTAGACCGCGAAAGTAGGGGGCGGGAAAAGTCACATGGAAACAGAATGCTTGAATGACTTCGGGATACATTCCACGCGGCTCCCTTTGGTGCTTATCTTGCAATCACGGGTGAAATCGTGTATACTGTGCCCAAAATACGGTTAAAGATCACACCAGACGGATAGAAAAGAGCCGTTGATTGCCTCGTCTGGTGTGGGGCAATGGGGCATCTGACAGGACAGAGACCGGGAAACAGACTGAGATGACGGCAGGAATGATTTGTGCAACGAACGTGTGATCCTTCACTCGGAGGTGAGTGCGTGAAAAGGTTTGGAATCGGATACGAAAATTACAGAGAGTTCATTGAGGAGAATCTTTACTATATAGATAAGACATGGCTGGTTCGGGATGTCATTGAAAAGGGCGGTAAGGTGACCCTGTTTACACGGCCGAGACGATTCGGGAAGACACTTGCACTGTCCATGCTTCAAACCTTCTTTGAACTGGAGTACGATAAAGACGGTAGAGTGGTCAGTAAGGAACGGTATTTCGATGGGAAAAGGATCATGGAAGCGCCGGATGAGCTGCTGTCGATGATGGGACAGGTTCCGGTGATCAGGTTGTCTTTGAAATCGGCGAATCAGCCTGATTTTAATCGGGCGGGACTGAGAATCAGGGATGAAATCGTCTCTGAATATTCAAGACATTCCTATCTTCTTGATTCCAAAGAACTGAGTGTTCTGGAGAAGGAACACTTTTACAGCTTTTTGGATGCAGTCGACGAGCGCAAACTGCACACGAGAGAAGAATATCAGGAAGAAATATTCAAGTACTCGACGGCTTTAAAAACGCTGTCCGTTTTTCTGATGAAACACCACGGCAGGAAAGTCATGATTCTTCTGGATGAGTATGATGTACCTCTGGAGAATGCGTGGGAAAATGGGTTCTATGATGAAATGGTGGGATATATTCGGTCGCTTTTTGAATCAGCATTAAAGACAAATGATGCCCTTTTCAAAGGGATTGTTACCGGCTGCTTGAGAATCAGCAGGGAAAGCATTTTCACCGGAATGAACAATCTTCTGATCAATACCATCAGGGAGAGCGGATTTGACGAAGCGTTTGGATTTACTGAGTCGGAAACGATGCAGATGTTAAGCGATTATGGCATTGCAGATCGTATTCCGGAGGTCAAAAAATGGTATGACGGATATTGTTTCGGTGAGACGGAAATCTATAATCCCTGGAGTATTGTCCAGTACGTGTATGGCACTGTCATCGGGAAAAAGAAGTTTCCTGAACCTTACTGGGCAAATACTTCTTCGAATCGTATTATCAGGGAACTGGTTTATCGTACGGATGATTCTTTAAAAGCGGAACTGGATACGCTTGTTGAGGGAGGAACGATTGAAAAAAAGATCCATGAGGATATCACCTATGGCGAAATCAGGGAATCGGAGGATAATCTGTGGAACTTCCTCTATTTTACCGGTTATCTGAAAAAGGTCTCCGAACGAATTGAAGGGGAAGATGTTTTCATGACGATGACCATTCCCAATGCAGAGATCAGGAGCATTTACAGAAACCAGATCAGTTCCTGGTTTGAAAAAAAGGTCAAAGAGGCAGACCGAAGCATGTTTCACAGAGCCGTTCTTGAAGGGGACACGGAAGGAATGGAAAGTTATATCAGGAATCTCCTGGGGAAAACCATCAGCACCTTTGACAGTACGGAGCGTTTTTATCATGGCATCTGTTTATCACTGCTTTACGGTGTTCCGGGATATGAGGTTCGCTCAAACAGAGAGGAAGGAAACGGGCGGCCGGATATTGTGCTTTATCCCAGCAATCCCAGAGATCCTGCGATCCTCTTTGAACTGAAGGAAAGAAAGAAGTTTGCCGAGATGCGGGATGGAATTGAAGAGGCGCTTCGGCAGATCAGGGAAAAAGGGTATGTGGAAGGAATCCTGAACGATGGGTACATCGGATGCAGAGCTTATGGAATCTGTTTCTGCAGGAAAACGTGCATTGTTGAAAAATGCTGAGGATGTTGTCTGACAAATCCAGTTTCAGTTTCAGGCAATCTTCATCGCTTAAAACGGGCTTAATCAGAAAAACAAACAATCAGGAGAGAGAGAATATGGGCGTTTTATCAAAATTTCATCGGTACCGCGAGGCGGGTGAGCAGGCAAATGTCAATAATGTGGAGCGCTTTGGTGAACCGGAATATTCGTTGTTTACATCGACGAAAGTACTGACGCTCCATCATGAGATCAGCATTACGGATGATCGTGATCAGGTGGTTTATCTGGCAAAGACGAAATTTCCGTCGCTGCATGACAAGACGGATATTTATGATGCGGCTGGAAATCATGTCTCACATATTGAGCGAAAGTTCTTTACGCTGCATGAACGGCATTTTGTGACCATGGAGGACGGAAAGAAATTTGAACTTTCCAATGAACTGTGGCATATTGTCCGGGATGTAACCAATATTGAAGGACTTGGCTGGCAGCTGCAGGGAAACATCGTCGGCCTGAATTTTGAACTGTACGATGCGGATGGAAACATTATTGCGGTGATCTCACAGAAGATGATATCGCTCCATGACAAATACTGCGTGGATATTTATCAGCCGGAGGAAGAGAAGACGGTGGTAACGATTCTGGTCACGCTGCAGCATATGATTCGTGACCGTGAAAACAGCGCGGCAGCTTCGTCCTCAGGCAGCAATGACTGAAAGAACGTTTGAGTGCCCCTGTGTTAACGGGACCGTTTATGAGACAGGCACGGACATGCACTGAGACAAATGATCACATGGAGGAGGAAAAAGGGTTCGGATGGCTGCTGTCGGGAAATTTTTTCTGGAAATACTGTTCGGCTCGGAAGAGCTTAGGAACATCATTTTTGAAATCCTGTTTATGGTCGGCTTGTGGAAGATGTTTGAAAAGTCGGGGGTGAAAGGGTGGTGGGCCCTGATTCCCGGTGCAAGAGAATACAAGTTGGCATGCTGTGCAGGGCGCGAACCGGAGGGCCGGGTATACAGTGTTCTTACTGTTGCCACGAGACTGCTCAACGGGATTTTATCACTGGTATACTTTGAGCAGGCGTCTGCGGAGATAAGTGTGTTTTTTGTCATCGTGACCATTATGGAGGTGACATTATGGCTTTCCCTGCTCATTTATGAAATCCGCATCGGCATCGGGCTCATCGAGGTGTATGGACAGCGGAAGCGCTGGATTATCCTCTGGATCTTGGCCAATTGGTTTGTCACGCTCCTGTGGGGCTTCAGTAAGAAGTATCAGCCGGCCTGGAAAGTCATGGATATTCGGGCGGAAATGGAACGCCTGGCAACGCACGGAAGTGCAACGGTGATGGATGAGGGACTTACCGTGAATCTGACGGAGCGTTCTGTGAAGGAATTCTTCCAGAAAAAAGTCCTGCTGCGCGATATTCATATGGCGATTCCGCAGGGACATATGGTGTTGCTCCTGGGCGGTTCCGGTGCTGGCAAAACCACCTATCTCAATGCCATAAACGGATATGAGAAGGCGAAAGCGGAGGTGCTGCTCAACGGGAACAACATGTACACGCAGTACAAGAAAATGCAGTATGAGGTGGGATTCGTTCCGCAGACAGAGATGATGCGGGGGAAGGATACTGTCCTGAACACCCTCCTGGATGCGGCTAAGCTCCGGCTTCCCAAAGATGTGACACCGGATCAGCGCAGAAGACGTGTGGATGAGGTGATGGAGATTTTCGGACTGAAACCGGTTAAGAATAATCTGGTTGAAAAGCTGTCCGGTGGTCAGAAAAAGCGGCTGTCCATCTCCATTGAATTTATCAGCAATCCGTCACTGTTCATTCTGGATGAACCGGACTCCGGACTTGATGGCGTCATGGCCAGGGAGCTGTTTGTCCAGCTGAGAAAGATTGCCGATACCGGGAAAATTGTCATTGTGATTACCCATACCCCGGACCGTGTCATTGATCTGTTTGATGATGTTATTGTGCTGGCAAAGGACAGCGCGCGTACAGGGCGCCTGGCGTATTATGGCAGTATTGAGGATGCCAGAAAATTCTTCGGCCGTGAACGGATGGAGCAGATTGTCAAGAGCGTCAACCGGAAAGAGGAAGGCGGAGATGGTCTGGCAGATGAGTATGTTATGAAATACGCGGAGGTGCAGCATGCCTGATGTAAAAGCAGAAAAACCCTCTCGCAGGATGAATATACGTTATCGCGGGCGGGGGGCACAGGTAATCATCTATCTCGGGAAACTGATCCGCATGTTTATCTATCAGAATGACTGGAAAGTTCTCCCGATGGCGGCCCTGATTGCGGGCCTGGTTGGAATGGTTGTTCGCAAACGCATGTTTATTAACATGGAAGGTTCCCTGATGGGCGCCTTTGCGCTGGTGTGCGTGTGCATCTGGAACGGATGCTTTAACTCGGTCCAGGTGATCTGCCGCGAACGGGACGTGATCAAGCGCGAACATCGTTCCGGCATGCATATTTCCTCCTATATCTGTGCGCATATGCTGTATCAGTCGATTCTGTGTCTTCTTCAGACAGGCGTTACGCTTTATGTCACCAGAATGGTTGGCGTTAAGTATCCCGATGAGGGAGTCATTACCCCTTACCTTCTGTTTGACATCGGGATTTCCATGTTCCTGATTACGTTTGCGTCGGATATGCTTTCTCTCTGGATTTCCACGTTGGCGCATTCGACGACGACAGCCATGACCATCATGCCGTTTGTGCTGATTTTTCAGCTGGTCTTTTCAGGGGGAATGCTGTCGCTGCCGGAGTGGAGTGAACCGCTGACCAATCTGACGATCTCCAATCCCGGACTGAAAGTGCTGGCAGCACAGGCCAATTACAATAATCTGCCGCTTGCATCTATATGGAATACGATTTCCAAGATGCACGAGTCTGAAGTGACTGGAACGGTGAAGCTGGGTGATGTGCTGGATTTGCTTGGGAAAAAGAATAATAATCCCACGGTCCGGAAAATCCGGAATACGGAGATCGGGGAATATCTTACGCTGAATGGACTCACCCAGGGCCTGAATCAACTGGATTCCTATCAGATTTTTCGGAAAAAAACCTTCTCTCTGGATACGACGTATGGTGATCTGCTGAAGGCATTCCGGGAATCACCGGATTCGAAGGAGTTTCTTGAACGGAAGATTTTCGCAGACCTGACCGTGGAGGCACTTCTTGATAACATGGTGAAGACGGATGAAATGAAAGTGCTGATGGAACAAAAGGTCGTGTCAGATGTGAAGTTCGGTGATGTGATCGACCTGATTATCAGCTCAGGACTTCTGGATGCTTACAAGGATGAACCGATAGGCGGAATCAGGACAGCAGGTGATCTGGTCGACCGGCTGGCTGAAAATCCGGATGTTCAGAAAAATCGGGATCAGCAATATACGTTTAAGACAACCGTGGGGGAAATCGTTAATCTGTTCGGCGCCACAAAAGTCAAGAACGTGATTCAAACGATGGCATCTGAGGCAAGCCGTAATCCTGACTATGAGAACTCAGCCGAGAATATCCTGGTTTACTGGTGGCGCATTTTCGGTTTTGCCATTCTGTTTGTCTTCCTGGCGATGATTACCCTGGAATCCGTGGACAAGGACAAACGCTAGAGACAAGCTGTGATTTGACTGAAGCAGAGCCAATGGTCATTGGCGGCATCTCAAAAACAGCAATTCAATTCTGTACTTCTGCCGGGAACGCCCGAGACGGCGTTCCCGCTTTTTTGGTGCGGCCAATGCCGGAAGGGAAGACTTTGAATTATGGAAGATCATTCAAAGCGTGAACTGTTTGAAACCATGCCGGTACCTGCGGCGCTGTTCCGGATGGCGGTTCCTACCATTATCAGCCAGCTGATTACACTGTTTTACAACATGGCGGATACGTGGTTTATCGGGCGCACCAATAATCCCTATATGGTGGCGGCTTCCTCTCTTGTGCTGACGGTTTTCCTGATGGCCGGAGCGCTTGGAAATCTGTTTGGCGTGGGCGGCGGAACGCTGGTTGTTCGCCTTCTGGGGAGCAGAGATGAAAAAGAGGCAAGGGCTGCCGCTTCCTGGACGATACTGGCCTCGTGCGGTTCCGCACTGGTATTCTCTGTTCTCTGCGTCGTGTTTATGGATCCGCTGCTGCGCCTTCTGGGGGCGAGTGACATGACCATTGGTTATGCCAGACAGTATCTGTTCTTTGTCGTAGGAATCGGCGGCATCGCCAATGTGAATGGAACGACATTGTCCTTTCTGCTGCGGAATGCCGGCTATTCCCGTGCGGCAGCTTTTGGACTGAGCATGGGCGGCCTTCTTAATATTCTGCTGGATCCGCTGTTTATGTTTGTCCTGCTGCCAGATGGGTATCAGGTGATGGGCGCCGGAATTGCCACCATGCTCTCAAGCATGGCCTCGATGGCCTATTTTCTTTGGATGATTCACCGAGTCCGGAAGTCCTCGGTGCTGGAAATTCCCAGGAAGCTGGCGAAGATTCGGCCGGATTCAAGAAAGGATCTGTTCTCTGTCGGGATTCCGGCTGCGCTGAGCGTCTTTCTCTATGATCTCACCAATATTGTCATCAACCGGCTCTCTGCGGCTCACGGGGATCTTCCGCTGGCTGCGATGGGCATTGTGCTGAAAGTGGAACGGCTGCCGCTGAATGTCGGAATCGGAATCTGTCTGGGCATGATTCCGCTGATCGGATACAATTACGCTGCCCGGAACTATAAACGAATGCAGGAATTCTTCAACGCAGCCAGAATTGCCGGCCTGATCATCGCGGGAATCTGCGTACTGCTTTATTACCTGTTCGCGGACCGCCTGATCGGCGCATTTATCGGAGAGGCAGAAACCGTGCGCCTTGGGACGACGTTCCTTCGGGCACGCTGCTTTGCAACGCCTTTCATGTTTCTCAGTTTCAATATGGTGAACTACATGCAGGCGATTAATCAGGGCAGGGTCTCGCTCTGGCTGGCCGTTATCCGGCAGATCGGACTGAATATTCCGTTCCTGTTCCTGCTCAATGCACTGTTTGGCATGATGGGGATTGTCTGGACGCAGGTGACGGCAGATATCGTCAATGTGATCATTTCGTACATTATCTATGCACGGGTTCGCAAAAAGGTCCTTGGATACTGAGAAACGATTCATCTGTTCTGAGTGGATCTGGGAATGAAGGATGGAATGAAAAAGGGAATATTGGAAGACGGATACCCAAATGTAAAAGCGTATGGGATGTGCTTCTGCAATTAAACGTGTATGGCTCAGCGACTGGAATGAACTGTCAAGGGCGTTTATTCGATTTTGCCGCTGTTGATAGGCACGGAAGGAGCAAAAGCTGACTGATGCCAAGGCTCCTGCTCCTTCCGCTCTGGTCTCTCAGACGGACTCTTGATCCGTAGATGCCGTGAACTGCCTGACTGCAGCTATAGGCCCCAAAGAAAAAATATATTGACGGAATTCCGGCTAATCCGTTATAATAACGCCACATGCCGGTGTGATGGAATGGCAGACGTGACGGACTCAAAATCCGTTGGGGTAAAACCCGTGTGGGTTCGAGTCCCACCACCGGCACTGCGGATAGGCTGCAGATTAACCGAAAGGTTAGTCTGCATTTTTTTATCCGCTTATGCGGAAAATGTTCAAGACATCTGCACACGAATCTGATGATCAGGGGATGATCATCGGCAGAGACGGTGCGTTCACCATATCATGAAATGTGTATCACATTTGAACATGGCTGATTAAGGGCTGATCCGGTTTTGGATCGGCCTTTTTAATTGAGGTGAAATGCCTTTTTCCTTTGATTCGGTGTATTGTTGGTGAATGGTAACTTTATGATTCGGAATTGACGGAAGCGTATTATTCGTCTATAATTCCATAATGAAAAAGAGAACTTGAATAAAAGCGACAGAGGTTTTTTATCGAGAAACACTCCTTTATAGGCCTCAGCTTTGGCCATTTGCCGGAGCTCCTTTGTCTGAGGCCTGGATTTGACTTAACTGTCGCTGTGCGACAGGGCATCTCCTTTGCAGGCCTCAACTATGGTCGTTTGCCAGGGCTGCTTTTGTCTGAGCAGCCTGGGGATGACCCGGAATGCAGGACACTTCAATTTGCAGAAACGGTTTCCATATTGGAACGAAGGGTTAACATGGATAATTCAGCAAAATAATGAAAAAGGGAAAGCGGGGACAGGACGATGGATACAAGATGGGAAAACGGCATATATACGGTTTTTCTCTGCAATCGCATTGATGCGGTAAATGCACCGCAGGTGGAAGTGGAATTGCTGGAGGCACTGAAGGCAGCAGAGCAAAAGGAAAAATCAGAGCTGATCCTTGATGCGGTGAATCTGACTTACATTTCCAGTGCGGGACTTCGTGCACTGCTTGCTCTCTCAGAAGCAACGAAAAACAGGATTCGCATTCTGAATGTTTGCCATGAGGTCTATTACATCTTTGACATGACCGGTTTTACTGAACTTTTCGATATCAGCCGGACGCCGCGGGAGGTTTCAGTTGAGGGATGTCAGGTCATTGGAAAAGGCGGTTTCGGCACCGTATACCGACTGGGAAATGACAAGATCCTGAAACTCTACAATTCTTCCCATACGTTTGGGGAAATTGAGCGGGAACGCATTCTTGCCAGGGAAGCGTTTGTCAGCGGTATTCCATCGGTCATTACGTATGACACGGTGCGGTGCGGGGACAGCTTTGGAATTGTATTTGAAATGCTGAGGGCGGACACACTGGGACATGCCTTTGCAAGTTCTCCGGATAAAACAGAGGAATATGTTGAACGTTATGTGGATTTCGTGAAGAGACTGCATGAGATTCCCATCAACTCCAGGGCATTTCCGCAGCTAAAAACAACTCTCCATAACCGGGTGCCCTCACTGGCCTCAATTTGCTCCGAGGAGGAACTGACGCTTCTTCACAGCCTGATTGACAGTATCCCGGACAGCAATACTCTTGTACATGGAGACCTGCATCCGGGGAACATCATGCTGCGGGGCAAGGATTTCATCCTGATTGATCTGCCGGACTCCTCTGTTGGTTCCAAAGTATGGGATGTGATTTCGCTGTTCCGTGACCTCATTGTGGGTCCGCGCAACATTCCGGAGGCGATCGAGAAGAGCACGGGAATTCCCATCGACCAGATTCCCGGTATCGGACGCGCGTTTTTTACACGCTATCTTGGCGCCAGAAACGATGCAGTGCTGCAGCGCTACTTTGGACTGCTTATGCCGCTTTTTGCGCTGAACACGGTGCTGTTTGCCGGTGCGCCCTCGGACCCGTCTCAGTATGTGCCGGATGATCAGGTAAAAATGATGATGAAACAGGCCATTGTTCCGAATGAAGAACTGATCCGGCAGGCACTGAAGATGTTTTCATAACTCAAAACGTGTCCGGGCAGGAAGCCCCTGCCGGATGAACAGATATTTGACCGGAGGAAAAGATGCGGAATAATAAAAGAAACAGAAAACAGACAGACCCGGTACCCAGGGTAATCAGTCGGGGGGATAACCTCCTGATCTATGCCGCCGCTACGGTTCTGATTGCACTGCTGATCTGGATTTTTTTCGGAACAATCCGTCACTCTGTCACGGAAGTCGGGATTCTGACGACGGATTCCGCGGCTGTGGGAATTCATGAACTGAGTTCCGGATACGTGACAGATGTTCTCGTGGACGAAGGAGAGTACGTTCAGGAAAATGATGTCCTTGTCCGTGTGTATCCCTGCAAGGAAGGGGAAGTAGTTCCTCCGCTGGAGGAGATACTGGAGAATTCGGAAAGCATCCTGTCGCCTGTTTCCGGCTATGTGTCGCAGATCCTTGTTACGCCCTGGGACAGGGTGGATCTCTCCAAGGAACTCCTGACGGTAGCGGAGGGAGAAAGAAAAGGAATTAACTGTGCACTGGCTTATGTTACGCTGAACAATGTTGAGCATATCAGCGTGGGTGCAGAGGTTGCCATCAAGATCGAAGGGCTCAGTGAGCAGTACGGCACACTGAAGGGACGTGTCACTGAGATTTCCGAGCTCCCCAAATCCGAATATGATATGCAGGAGCGAATCGGTTCCTCGAAGATGGTGAAATATCTGTACAAAGAGGGTGTGGAGCAATACCGGGTGACCATTGAAATCGAAATGGATGAGAATGGAAATCCGCTGAGTAAGGGCGGCACGGTTCCTGCCTCGGTTCTGGGAATCAACAAGATCTGTTCACTCACTTTCTATTCAGAAGAACGTCACCCGTACCAGCTTCTGTTTTACAGTGAGGGACGGAAATGAAGAAAAAAGATATGCGAACCGTCCCGGTCATTTCTCAGATTGACGAGACGGAGAGTGGTGCGGCATCGCTTTGCATGATTCTTGGCACGTACGGGAAATTTGTGGATCTGGGCGAGATGCGAAAAGCATGCAGCGTGACCAGAGATGGATGCAGTGCGGAGAATATTGTGGAAGCGGCCGGACGGTATGGGATGAAAGCGGACATTCACCATGGCGATCCATTTGCGGAAAAGGGTCCGCTGCCGGCCATCCTGCAATGGAAACAGGATCACTGGCTGGTACTGGACAAGGTGGATGAAAAGGGAATCAGGGTAGTAGATCCGGCTTACGGCGGGCATCACGTTCATGAGGAAGAGTTCAAAAGAGCGTATTCCGGGATGTTCATGACCTTTGAGCCGACGGCGCAGTTCCAGCCCGGCGGGAAGCCCTTCTCAATGAATGATACGATTCGGGGGCTGATGCGCGGACGGAAGAGCGTCTTTCGGACGATCTGCTTTCTTTGCCTGATGCTGAATCTGGTTGGACTGCTGATTCCCGGAATGACGAGACTGTTTGTCGACTACTATCTCCCGTCACTGGGAATGGTAGATACCTCTACGTATTTTCTGATTTTTGCGATGCTGCTGGCGGTCCAGCTGTTCCTGCTGGTTCTGAAAAAGAAAATTGAGCTGAAGTTCCAGCGGGTTCAGTCGGCCGATATGACCGGCAAAATCGTCCGAAAGCTGCTGCGGCTTCCGATGAGTTACTTTCAGACGCGCACGCATGCGACGATCGTTTCGCAGCTGTCCGCCATTGATAATCTGACAGACTTTGTTTCAGCGCGACTGATTCCGGTAGTCTTTGGCTTTGTGTTTTCGCTGGTGTATATCGGGCTGCTCTTTCATTTCAGCCTGAAACTGGCGGCGTTTACGGTCGGACTCATCTTTCTTGTGATGTTTTTCCTGATGGTGCTGGTGGCGCTGAGCCAGGCGGCTGCCGCGCGGACGGCGCAGGATCAGGCGAAGTTTTACGGCTCCGTCACACAGAGCGTGCGCCTGTTTGATACCATAAAGTCTGTTGCACTGGAGGATACCAGTTTCGAGGAGACGATGACGAACTTCAGCACCTGGCTTGGGGACAAGCAGAGCGCCAACAGTCTCATTGCCGTGGTTCAGGCGGTTCCTCTGGCACTGCCGCTGCTGATTCAAACAGTCGTCATCTGTGTGGGCGGCATGGAGGTCATTAATAGCCGGATGACAATCGGCGGTGTTCTGGCCTGCCAGAGCCTGGCGATGTCCATCTTTGCGCCGCTGATGCAGTTTGTCCAGGAGTTTGCCATGCTGCAGTTCCAAAAGGGAGCGGCATATGGCCTGTACAGCCTGCTGCGTGAAACAACGGATCCGAGACTGAAAGGTACACTGTCACTCTTGCAGGAAAATGAAACCGGAGACGCGCAGAAAAAAAATGAACTGCTCAGGGGTGAGGTGGAACTGAGGGACATCCGTTTCAGTTATGATGAATCGCTTCCGCCGGTGGTGGAGAATATCTCGGTGCATATACCGGTGGGGCACAGCGCGGCGTTTGTCGGTGCATCCGGCTCCGGAAAAAGTACACTGGTGAAACTTCTTCTGGGCCTCTACGTTCCACAGAACGGGCAGGTTCTCCTGGATGGCAAACCGCGTGACAGCCTGGACCGTGAGACGATTGCGGCATCGCTGGCGGTGGTCAGTCAGACCCCTTCTGTGTTTACCGGAACGGTGCGTGACAATATCACGCTGTTTGACCGGAGCATCAGCATGGAAGAGGTGGAGCGTGCGGCACGGGAGGCCTGTGTATACGAGGCGATTGAGGCACATCCCGGCGGCTTTAATGCAAATATCAGCCCGGTGGAGGCGAGCTTCAGCGGAGGCGAAATCCAGAGAATCATGATCGCCAGAGCCCTTGTGCGCAACCCGTCCATCCTTCTGATGGATGAGGCAACCAGTGCCCTTGACACGGTTGTGGAAGAGGAAATCATGAGGAACATACGGGCGAAAGGGATTACTACGCTGATCGTTGCTCACCGGCTCTCAACCATCCGGGACAGCGATGAGATCATTGTTCTCAAGTCAGGGAGCATCATTGAACGCGGCAGACATGAGCAGCTCATGGAAATTCCGGACGGCGTTTACAGGGAACTGATCAATTCAGGGGAGACTGACAACTGATGAGACAGGAAACAGACAGAGATATCAGGGGACGTGTCAGCCTGCGTGCCAGAGCTGACAGAATCTTCTTCGGAGAACTCAGGGGCCGGCAGGAGGATTTTCTGGATGATAAGGAAAATGACTTTGCCTACGCGTTCCTGCTTCTGACGGAAAGGGTGAACGGCAAGGTCGTTCCCGTAGATGAGGCACGCCTGAAGAACTGCAAGGACCCGCTGGATTACCTGAGACAGACGGAAAACGTTCACGCGAATTATTTCGAACTGGAATACGGCTGGTGGAAGTATGATATCGGCAGTTTTCTGGGTTTTTACGGAGATGACAAGAAGCCGGTTCTGCTTCTGAACGGAAACCGCGGCTATCAGATGTGGGATCCGCAGACCAATACCCGTTGGAAGGTGGACAAGAATTCGGCGGGAAAACTGGATGACCGGGCAATCTATATTTTGCCCCGGTCCGCTGAGGAAGCAAAGGACGGGCGGGAACTTGTCCGGATTGCGATGCGCAGGCAGCACAAGGAAATCTGGATTTTCATGCTGATGCTGATTGCGGCTTCTCTGATTTCCATGATGGTTCCCCTGGGCATTCGTTATATCACCGACACCGCGATTCCCAACAGCGAGATAGGCTCGATTAATGTAATGGTGATCAGTCTTTTCCTTGGGGTGGTTGCTGGCTTGCTGGTGAACATCGTGGTCAACCGGATCAAGGTGCGCATGCAGACCCGCATCAGTTACGACGTGCTGGCGTCGGTGTTCGGACGGATTATGAGCATGGCGTCCGGTGATGAGAAAAAACTGGCGGACAGAATCACGGGCCTGATTCTGCCTTTTGTCCAGGCAATTGAAACGCTGATCAATTCCGGTCTGGGTGTGTCGGTTTTTCTGGTTCAGAGTCTGATTGTGCTCTATGTTATCCGGATCTGCGATCCGGCCAACAGCCTCAGAATTTACTTGCTGGTGGGAGTTGAAATCCTCGTTGCGGTGATGATGCAGGGGGCGATTTTCAGAAACACCATGCGCGGCAGAGAAGCAGAAAGCCGGATGACCGCCGCACGGCGTGAGATGCTGGACAATATGGAGGCGATCCGAAGCGGGGCACTGGAGGAGAAAATCTACTATCGTTTTGCCCTGGCCTATGATGAACGGACAAGGATCCGGCTGAAAGTCCAGAATACCAACCAGTGGATGACCATTATTGGCACGCTGGTGAGCGGATTTGGCGTGCTGATGATCTATACCCAGATCGCATCGGCAGGGAAGATGGATCTTGGAAATGTGTCAGCGGTTGTTTCCTCCTTCGCGCTGATGGTGAGTTACATGAACTGCCTGCTGCTGGCCTGCGTGGACATTGCCGGAAGCATCCCGCATCTGAACTTTGCCACCAGAATACTGAAAACACCGGTTGAAACCCGGGAGGCAGGCGGCGTCGAGCGGGAGCTGACAGGCTCAATTGAACTGAACAATGTCAGCTTTGCTTACAGCGAGGATGCCAACCCGGTCATTCGTGACCTCAGTCTGAAAGTGCAGCCGGGGGAATACATTGGAATCGTCGGGACCTCCGGATGTGGAAAAAGTACACTGCTGCGTCTGATGCTGGGCTTTCTGAAACCGACGGGCGGCAGTGTCAGCTATGACGGAATCGAATTTGATCAATACAATCCGCGGGCCATTCGCCGTCAGTTTGGCGTTGTCCTGCAGGATGCGGCGGTGATCTCAGGCAGCATCCGCAGGAATATCGGGCTTTCGGATGATGCTGATCTGGACAGGGTAAAAGAGGCGGCCCGGAGCGCGGCTATCTATGATGAAATTGAAGCCATGCCGATGAAGTTTGAAACGCTGCTCTCCAGTGAGGCGGAGCTTATCTCCGGCGGACAAAGACAGCGGATCGTACTGGCAAGGGCGCTGATGAACCGGCCGAAAATTCTCTTTTTGGATGAGGCCACCTCAGCCATGGACAATATCTCGCAGAAAAAAGTGAAAAACAATCTGGATGAGCTGGGGATCACCCGAATCGCGGTGGCACACCGGCTGTCAACCATTATTGACTGTGACCGAATCCTTGTAATGGATAAGGGAGAGATCGTGGAGCAGGGAAATTTCCAGGAACTGATGGCCATGGACGGCCTGTTCGCAAGGATGGCCAGACGGAATCTGGTATGATCGGAAACCTGTTGGTCAGAGATAGTGCTCCTGTCCGGATTTGCCCGGAAAGCCGACATGGAGAGTTGATTTGCTTTATGTTGAGGACAGTCAATTGAAAAAGAGAGGACAACGAACATGATGTTTAACCCGTTTTACTGGCGGATGCAGCAGGGACGTTCTCAGCAGACGCAGTCCCAGGCGGGCTGGCCGCA
>DGWH01000100.1:0-4265 GCA_002395225.1 Christensenella sp. UBA4263 | reverse complement strand
CAGGCGGGCTGGCCGCAGGGAAATGCCCAGCAAGTGCAGCCATGGCAGGGATGGCCGAATGCCCAGCAGGCACAGTCCCGGCAGGGCTGGCCGCAGGGAAATATGCAGCAGATGCAGCCCTGGCAGAGATGGGCACAGGGAAATGCCCAGCAGATGCAGTCCCGGCAGGGCTGGCCGCAGATGAATCCGCAGTGGGCCTGGCAGCAACAGCCGCAGTCCCAGTCCCAGTCCCAGTCCCAGTCCGGGCAGCAAAGGCCGCAGCAGAAAGTACCTGTCAAACCGGTTAAAAACACCGGGGCTGTGCCTGGCGGGGAAGAGTCCAGGCAGAGTGAAAAGTCTGCGGAGCCGGAACAGACAAAAACATTGGAAAAGCAGAATCTGCATTATTCGGCTCAGGATCTTTCGGAACAGGATCTGGCATGGATTGCCACGCTTTACGGAATATCCAACATAGAGGAAATCTATGACGTGACAGGCATGCAGGAGATGATGATTAAGAATCAGAGCCAGGTGAAAAACAGCTATGTCCTTCAGCTCATGATTCGAACGAAATTGAAGCTTGAACCCATCAGCTTCAGGGAACAGATTGACAAGATCTGCAAGAAGATGGACAATCTCCGCTCCAATTATGTGTACATAAAGACAGAACATCCTTACCGTGTGGTGCTGAAGAACCGTACTGCAGATGTGAGCTTTGTGGATCTGTCCGAAGAACTGAAAAATGAAACGGAATTGAAGATCCATGACATGCTTGAGAACCTGATGGAAGCGGACCGGCTTACCGGTTTTGATCTTGAACGCAGTTCACTGCTGAGGGTGCTGATCTATAAGCTTGACAAGGAGGATACATACGCTTTCCTGATCTCACAGCCGCATGTCAACAGTGATGGAATCAGCGTCATGATGCTGTTCCGGGATCTGTTCATTGCGTACGGTATGAAGCAGATTTCGGGTGTCGAGCTTCCGATGATGGAATCCTCTTTCCGGGAATATGCGGAATACCTGAAGTCGGTGGACAAGGACAAGGAGATTGCCTACTGGAAAGAGTATCTCGCAGATGTCGGTGAACCGCAGGCCCTTCCGGGGTATACGCCGAGCAAACTGGACTATGAGCTGAACCTGTTTACGCAGGCGTTTAACGAGGAAACCGTCAAAAAGCTTCACGGACTGCAGAAGAGTACGGGGGCAACCTTTGCCACCATTATTCAGGCCACGTGGGCGGTTCTGCTGGCACGTCTGACCAATTCAAAGAACGTTGTCTTTGGTTCGGTGACCTCCGGCAGAGACAGCGAGGTGGCGAACAGCATGCGGATTTCGGGCGGCTTCATCAACACCCTGCTGCTGAACTGCAAAACGGAGAGCGACAGGCAGTTTGCCGATCTGGCACGGAATCTGCAGGAAGACTATGGAAATGCCATGAAGTACTCCCATTGTTCCCCGGATGAGATCCGGCAGAGCATGGGAAGGGAAACGCCGTTTTGTAATCACCTGCTGAATTTCCACAATTATAACCGCGGCAATGACAGTCCGGCATCCGGTTCCGCCATTCCCGGAATCGAAATCCTCGGAATGGAGGTCTATGACAACCTGTCCTATGATCTGGCACTGTATTTCCGGAGAAATGAAGATGGCCGCTATGGCTGTAATTTTGCCTATAATTCCAGAACCTATTCGAGGGAGACGATTCAGCTCCTTGGCGAATGTTTATCCCGTTATCTCGACACCGTTGCCGACAGTGAGGGTGAGCTGACGGTGGTTGAATTCCCGGAACTTGACTTTGATCTGTTTATGGTTGCACAGAATGCCATAAAGCTGATGAACCTGAAGAAGGCTGCCTTCCTGAAGGGGAATAAGATCTTTGCCTCGATCAGCGATCAGCGTCTCCAGAATTTTGCGGAAAACTGTTCCAGGCAGACCTTTATGCAGAGTGAGAGAATCTATGGTCCGCAGGACTCTCCCGGAAGTGTGTATATCGTAATGGAGGGCTTTGTCGAGGTTTCCCTGTCAAAACAAAATGGATGGGACCGGGATATTTCAGTAGAGGGACCCGGAAGTATTCTGTCACTGAGTGCAATAACGAGAACGCCGACAAGGATGCGTGCAACCGCGCTTTCTTCTTCCGTCACGATATTGGAGATGCCGGTGGATGAATTCCTGAGCCTGATGAGAGAAGAACCGGAAATGATGAGGCAGGTTGTCCAGATGCTGGAAAACAAATGGATGAATTACGGGGGCCTTTGGGCTAACGCGGAATGAAATGGAAGGAAGGAATCCCTATGTCAGATGCAATCGCTAAAAAAACCAACGCGGCTTTTCAGACCGCAAAACTGACTTCTTACTGGCTTGAACTGGCTGGTCTGCCGGAAGCGGTAGAATATTCCAGACTGATTCATCTGGATCAGGAACTGGATCCGAAGATGATTTTACATTCCAGGGATATGTGCTTCCTGAATCCGGTCATTCATGAAATACGCTATGGTTCAATCAATGCATTCATTGAGCGTTCCGGCTGCAGGAATATTCTCGATATCGCCTGCGGTTATTCCCCCAGGGGTCTGCTGTTTGCCAGAAAAGGGTATCATTACGTAGGCGCGGACCTGCCGGTGGTGGCGGAGCAGCTGTGTGAGGTTGTCCGGGAACTTCATCTGGAGGGACTGGAATATGTGGGCGCAGATGCAACCAACTATGATTCGCTGAAAGCGGCCTTTGACCGTATGAGCGGTCCGGTATGCATCGTTGTCGAAGGACTCGGAATGTATCTGAGTGCACATGAGGCAGAGACCGTGCGCCGGAATATTACGTGCCTCCTGTCAGAGAGAGAGGGCTCCTGCTACGTCACGACGGATCCGGGAAACGGATATCTGTTTCACGCAGTGATTACCTCACTGTATCCGCCGAATCAGACCATGATGCGTTTTGGACAGCTGTTTGAGATGTACAACTGGGCATCTGATGGCGGAATCACGTATGAGACAGCCAAACGTCCTATTGAGGATGACATTGAGATGTACCGCCGGATAGGGATGACCGTGGAAATGGTTCCCCTGCTGCCGGAGGGGACCCGGCTTCGGGCCTTCGACCGGCTTCCGGAGGAGGCCGTACAGGCGCTGAGCAAAGCGATGACAAAGCCGCTTCTGCTGACCGGCAGTGCCGCAGGCGTTGTATCGGTGAAAACAGAGAAGGACGAAGTCCCTTTTTCTCTTGAGAGCAAAAAGACGGATGGAATGCTGCAGATCAAGGTATCCGGACGGCTGGATTCGCTGAGTGCACCGGAACTGATGCGGTGCTTCGAATCATCCAGAGATGAGATTGACAGAGTGGTCATTGATCTGTCCGATACCAGTTTTGTTTCAGCTGCGGGTGGGCGGGTGTTTTATCAGATCCGCAAGGCGCTGGGCGAGGACAATCGATTGATCCTGAAGGGACAAAGCGGCGAAGTTGCACAGGAAATTGAGACAGATGATATCATCCGTCATGTGGATTAAGGCCCTGATCGACCGCCTGCAGAAAAATGCAGGCCGGTAAAGCGGACGGAAGATGGAATGGATCATTCCATCTGCTTCCGCAATCGGGGAAAATCCGGGCAGCAAAAACCCTGTTATGAACCGGGTGTTCTGCCCAGGATGAAATGGTTATAGCATCGGCAGATCCTGCTCTTTGGCAGCGTTTCCTGTCGTTTACTATAAATTCAGTATTGGATAAATCTATTAGGAGGAAACAAGATGACTCAGGCAGAAATGAAAGATCTTTTGGCTGAAGCGTGGAAAGAAGTTTTTCAGGTAGACACAGTGGAAGACGATGCTGACTTCTTTGAGGCCGGCGGTGATTCTATCATGGCTGTTCAGCTTGCTGCATGGCTGATTCAGAAGGGTGTTAAGCTCGATCTGGTTGATATTTTCACTGCATCGACGTTCGGCGCGATGGCGGAAAAGCTGACAGAAGGCAAGCCGATGTATGTGCCGGCGGAAATGATGACTAAAGAAATTGCCGCGAAGGAAATGGGCTTCTCCAGCGTGGAGGAAGCACAGGCAGCGGAAAAATCCGGATTTGGTGCACCTGCCATGAAGGGATTTAATCCGATGATGATGAATCCCATGATGCAGATGTGGAACAAGAAAGCCAGCAAACCCGCAGGGGAGCAGAAGGCGGAGGGCACTGAGGAAAATCAGACGACTGAAGGCCCGGCGGACAATCAGCAGACCGGTACGCCGAATGGCAGCCCGATGGGCAATCAGCAGGCATGCACGCCGAACGGCAATCCGATG